>QILK01000169.1 GCA_003233345.1 Gammaproteobacteria bacterium
CCGCCGTTAATGTCGTCTTACCGTGATCAACGTGCCCTATCGTGCCAACATTTATATGCATTTTCGATCTATCAAATTTTTCCTTCGACACGGCTTTATACCTCTTTCTCTGAATTTGTAAAAACGGCTAATTAACCTGCTCTTTTAATCACTGCTTCAGCAATACTGCTCGGGGCTTCAGCATACTTCTCAAACTCCATCGAGTATGTTGCCCGCCCTTGTGTGGCTGAACGTAAATCTGTTGCATATCCAAACATTTCTGCCAAAGGCACGGCTGCGTTAACCAGTTTTCCTGCCGGGCTATCGTCCATACCCTGAATCATGCCCCGTCTGCGATTAAGATCGCCAACAACATCACCCATATTCGCTTCTGGCGACACCACTTCCACTTTCATAACCGGTTCCAGTAATACTGGGTCCGCCTTCATGGCACCATCTCTAAACGCCATCGATCCAGCTATCTTGAACGCCATTTCATTAGAATCAACATCATGAAATGAACCGTCGATCAATATTACCTTTACATCAACAACCGGGTAACCAGCAACAACACCGTTCTGCATTTGCTCCTGTATACCCTTGTCTACCGATGGAATGTATTCCTTGGGAATAGCACCACCGACAATTTTATTTTCAAACTCGTAACCACTGCCAGGTTCTTTCGGTTCAAGCTGTATCACCACATGACCATACTGACCACGGCCACCAGTTTGGCGTATAAACTTACCTTCCTGCTCGACACTACCGCGTATGGTTTCCCGGTATGCAACCTGAGGATTACCAACATTAGCGGAAACACCAAACTCACGCCGCATTCGCTCTACAATTATCTCCAGGTGCAACTCGCCCATGCCGGAAATAATGGTCTGTCCTGACTCTTCATCAGTATGAACCCTGAATGAAGGATCTTCCTGAGTCAACTTCCCTAACGCCACCCCCATTTTTTCCTGGTCTGGCTTGGTCTTTGGCTCAATGGCGATGGAAATAACCGGTTCCGGAAACTCCATACGCTCTAGCGTAATCACCTGCTTTAAATCACACAGGGTATCGCCTGTGGTGACATCTTTCAGTCCGACTGCGGCGGCGATATCACCCGCCCGTACTTCTTTGATCTCTTCGCGGCTATTCGAATGCATTTGCAAAAGACGGCCTACGCGTTCCTTTTTCTCTCTGACGGCATTAAAAATCGTCGATCCCGAGCTCAATACACCTGAGTAAACTCGAAAAAAAGTTAATGTACCGACATACGGGTCAGTTGCTATCTTAAACGCCAGTGCCGAAAAGGGTGCATCATCTGTTGCCGGCCTTTCTTCCGCTGTCGCCTTATTATCGCTATTGACGCCCTTAATCGGCGGTAAATCAATGGGGGAAGGCATATAATCAATAATGGCATCCAACATTGCCTGCACACCCTTGTTCTTGAATGCGCTGCCACAGAGTACTGGCACTATCTCATTATCCAGCGTACGAATACGCAAACCCTTCTTGATCTCTTCAGCGGACAAATTACCTTCTTCAAGGTATTTATCCATTAATGTTTCATTGGCTTCGGCAGCACTCTCAACCATTTTTTCGCGCCACTTCAATGCTTGCGCTTTAAGGTCAGCCGGAATATCTGTTGTCTCGAAGGTAACCCCACGATCTTCTTCATTCCAAAAAATTGCCTGCATATTTACCAGGTCAACAATACCCTTAAAACTTTCTTCTGCACCAATCGCCAGTTGTATGGGTACTGGGTTGCTACCCAGTCGCTCCTCAATCTGGCCTACCACGCGTAAAAAATCTGCACCAGCCCGATCCATCTTGTTAACAAAAGCAATTCTTGGCACATTATATTTATTTGCCTGACGCCAGACAGTCTCTGACTGGGGTTCTACCCCCCCGACAGCGCAAAACACTGCACAGGCACCATCTAATACTTTTAATGATCTTTCTACTTCAATAGTAAAATCCACATGCCCCGGCGTATCAATAATATTAATCCGGTGCTGTGCATACTGATCTTCCATTCCGCTCCAGAAACAGGTCGTTGCAGCCGAAGTGATGGTAATACCTCGTTCCTGTTCCTGCTCCATCCAGTCCATGGTCGCTGCGCCATCATGAACCTCGCCAATCTTGTGTGAAACCCCAGTGTAATACAGTACGCGTTCCGTTGTGGTGGTCTTACCAGCATCAATATGCGCCATAATACCGACATTACGATAGCGCTCTATGGGTGTGTTACGTGCCACAGCGCCTGTCAATTACCAGCGATAATGAGCAAACGCCTTGTTTGCCTCCGCCATACGGTGAGTCTCTTCACGTTTTTTAACAGCCGAGCCACGATTTTCAGATGCATCACTAATTTCACCTGCCAGGCGTTGTGCCATGGTTTTTTCACCACGCTTTCTCGCCGCGTCTATCAACCATCTCATTGCCAGCGTTGCCCGACGAGTCGAACGAACTTCGATCGGCACCTGATAGGTCGCCCCACCAACACGCCGCGATTTAACCTCTACTTTTGGACTAATGTTATCCAGTGCCACTTTAAACGTATCAACAACATCCGCTGTCTGCTTTTGATTGACAACATCCAATGCACCGTAGACAATTTTTTCGGCAATGGATTTTTTACCATCGACCATAACCATATTAATAAACTTGGATAACACCACATCATGATACTTTGGGTCCGGTAAAATTATCCGTTTTGGTACTTCACGTTTTCTTGGCATCTGCTCAACCGCTCTGTCAAATTTTTATTTAAATATAAGCATTCATGCTTAATATTTTGCTTAATATTTACCCAATAAGGTATTATCCTTTTGGACGCTTTGCGCCATATTTAGAACGGCGTTGCCTACGATTTTCTACACCGGATGTATCCAGACTGCCACGCACAACGTGATAGCGAACACCGGGTAAATCTTTAACTCGACCACCTCTTATTAAGACAACTGAGTGTTCTTGTAAATTATGCCCTTCACCACCGATATAACTACTGACTTCAAAACCGTTTGTCAGCCTGACCCTGGCAACCTTGCGCATCGCAGAATTTGGCTTTTTTGGCGTAGTTGTATAAACACGCGTACATACACCACGCCTTTGTGGGCATGCGGCGAGTGCCGGCACTTTACTTTTCTCAACTTTTCGGCTGCGCGGATTGCGAACCAGTTGATTAATTGTGGCCATTAACAATAACTCCTAATTAAGTTACTTATATTTCAATAATTTACAAAATAATTTTCAATAAAAAAAGGTACTCCCGTTTTGACCGAAGTATCCTATTTAATTAAGGCCACTCTGTTAAAGCGCCCTGAGCATGCAAGTTTTATGAGAAAAAAATACTGTTATCTTTCAAAATTATTAAACAATTGAAAAATAACAGTATTTTTCGTATAACCTGCTGCTGTCCAGCATTAGTAAATTCTATTTCGAGAATTTACCCTTTTTCATACCAAAGACAGGCTGGAACTTGTTTATTCCAGCCTGCTAAGAGAAGCGGAATTTTAGTTTTGAACCGCCGCCCTGTCAAGCGTAATACAGCATCTTTTTCAAGTATTTGCCGATTTTTTTACTTTATTGTCCAGGAGTCGCATTTTCGTTGACTTCACTGGGTGTTTGCTCTGCAGATTCAATCGCGACTGGCACTGGTGGCAGAACCGGTATTTCTTCAACCTTGGGATGGCGTTTTTGCTGTTCAAAAGCACGTCTGCGTCGTCGCTCGTTATGGTAGGCCAATCCAGTACCTGCTGGTATCAATCGTCCGACGATGACATTTTCTTTCAAACCGCGTAAGTCGTCACGCATTCCACGTACCGATGCTTCCGTCAGTACCCGTGTCGTTTCCTGGAATGATGCTGCGGAAATAAAGGATTCCGTCGCCAGGGACGCCTTGGTAATACCCAATAATATTGGCAGAAATTCGGCTGGATGCTTACCTTGTGCCGCTAACGCATCGTTGGTATCGAGTAAACGTGATTTATCCGCTTGCTCCCCCTTCAGGAAGGTACTGTCACCGGTATAAGATATTTCTATTTTACGTAACATTTGCCGGATAATGACTTCGATATGCTTATCGTTAATCTTCACCCCTTGCAAACGGTAAACCTCCTGAATCTCGTTAACCAGGTAATTAGACAAAGCGGTCACACCAAGCAAGCGCAGAATATCGTGCGGATTAGGTTCACCGTCAACAATTATCTCGCCACGTGCCACTGTCTCACCTTCAAAGATAGTGATATTACGCCACTTTGGAATCAATGTTTCATGTTTTTCGCCATCGGCATCGGTGATAACCAAGCGATTTTTACCCTTGGTCTCCTTACCAAAACTGACGATGCCAGAGTACTCAGCCAATATAGACGCATCTTTAGGTTTTCGGGCTTCAAATAAATCCGCCACTCGCGGCAGGCCGCCAGTAATATCACCCGACTTTGAATGCTCTAGCTGTATTCGAGCAATCTCATCACCAACCCCGGTGACATCCCCATCTTTTACACTCACGATGGCATTACCAGGAATAAAATATTGCGCAGGCACTTCACTGCCCGGCAAGGTCAACAGGTTACCGTCATCGTCTTTTAATTTAATCATCGGTCGCAAATCTTTACCGGATGTCGGTCTTTGCTTGGGATCGATGATAATCAAATCTGACATCCCGGTGATTTCATCCTTGTGGCTTTGCACAGTAATGCCTTCATGAAATTCTTCGAAGCTCACATTGCCGGCAACTTCAGAAATAATCGGGTGCGATTGAGGCTCCCACTTAACGACTATCTGCCCGGAAACAACCTTGTCACCATCCGTCACACTCAGCGTCGCGCCATAGGGTACCTTGTAACGCTCACGTTCACGTTTGGCATCGTCCTGAATACCAATTTCTCCCGAACGCGATACCAGTACATAGTGGCCTTCACGGTGATGAATGGTTTTCATATTGTGCAACTTGACAATACCGTCGTACTTTACCTCGACACTATTGACGGAAGCCGATCGTGAAGCAATACCACCAACGTGGAAGGTTCTCATGGTCAGCTGGGTTCCAGGTTCACCAATGGACTGTGCCGCAATAACGCCAACTGCTTCGCCAATATTAATCAAATGCCCTCTGGCCAGGTCTCGGCCATAACAATTAGAGCAAACACCATAACGGCTTTCACAGGAAATCGATGATCGCACACGGATCATATCAACACCCATCGGATCCAGTTTAGCCACCCAGTGCTCATCAAGAAGGGTATTGCGTTCAATCAGAACCGTGTTAGCCTGTTCGCCAGTACCCATGACATCAACCGCGACAACCCGACCCAATACGCGATCGGCCAATGTTTCGATGGTATCACCGCCTTCAATAACCGCGCGGATCTCCACACTGTGTTCAGTACCGCAGTCTTCCTCAGTAACAACCAGATCCTGGGCGACATCAACTAGTCGACGGGTTAAATACCCGGAGTTCGCTGTTTTAAGTGCAGTATCAGCCAAACCTTTTCGCGCACCATGGGTGGAAATAAAATACTGGATAACGTTCAGGCCTTCACGGAAATTAGCGGTAATCGGTGTTTCAATAATGGAACCATCCGGTTTTGCCATCAATCCACGCATGCCTGCAAGCTGACGGATCTGCGCAGCACTGCCTCGGGCACCTGAGTCTGCCATCATATGGACAGAATTAAAGGAGGACTGTTCGACTTTGTTACCTTCAGCATCAATGACCGTTTCAGTCGCCAGCTTTTCCATCATCGATGTGGCCACTTTTTCATTGGTCCTCGACCAGATATCAATAACTTTATTATATCTTTCGCCACGCGTTACCAGTCCATTTTGATATTGGGCTTCGATATTTTTAATTTCATCTTCAGCCGCCGCAAGAATTTTACCCTTGTCTTCAGGGATAATCATATCATCGACACCAAAGGAGATGCCGGCACGTGTTGAATAGCGAAATCCGGTATACATAAGCTGATCGGCAAAAATAACGGTCGCTTTTATTCCCAGCTTGCGGTAACAGATATTAATGACATTGGATATTGCCTTCTTGGTCATATCCCGGTCAACCAATTCAAATGGCATTCCCTCAGGAACAATATCGTATAAAAGCGCCCGACCGGCCGTGGTTTTTTTAAGCTCGGTAAACGTTTGCTTTCCACCATTGTCATCAATGACCGTTTCTGTCACTCGCACTCTGACACGGCTGTGTAATGAAACCACTTTATGCTCTACCGCTCGGTGTACTTCTTCAACATCGGCAAATGCCATGCCTTCGCCAATAGCATTAATGCGTTCGCGGGTCATATAATAAAGACCCAATACCACATCCTGTGAAGGCACGATAATTGGTTCACCACTGGCAGGTGAAAGAATATTATTGGTCGACATCATCAACGCGCGTGCTTCAAGTTGTGCCTCGATAGACAAAGGCACATGCACGGCCATCTGGTCACCATCAAAGTCAGCATTAAATGCCGTACAAACCAACGGATGTAATTGAATCGCTTTACCTTCAATTAGTATTGGCTCAAATGCCTGAATACCTAACCGATGCAGTGTTGGCGCACGGTTAAGCATGACCGGGTGCTCACGAATAACTTCCTCAAGAAAATCCCAAACTTCGCTGCCTTCGCGTTCAACCAGTTTTTTCGCCGCTTTTATCGTGGTTGCCAGCCCACGCAATGTTAATTTACTAAAAATAAACGGCTTAAACAATTCGAGGGCCATTTTTTTCGGCAATCCGCATTGATGCAGCTTCAATGTTGGGCCGACCACAATAACCGACCGGCCTGAATAATCGACACGTTTACCGAGCAGGTTTTGTCTAAAGCGCCCTTGTTTACCTTTAATCATATCGGCTAACGATTTTAACGGCCGTTTGTTGCTGCCGGTTATTGCCCGTCCTCGACGACCATTGTCCAGCAATGCATCAACCGACTCCTGGAGCATACGTTTTTCATTGCGAACAATGATGTCCGGCGCATTTAACTCAAGTAAACGCTTTAAACGGTTGTTACGGTTTATGACCCGACGATACAAGTCATTGAGATCGGAGGTCGCAAATCGACCACCATCCAATGGCACCAGTGGCCGTAAATCCGGTGGCAATACCGGTAAAACAACCATCACCATCCATTCCGGCTGGTTACCCGAATTTAAAAATGACTCAACCAGTTTCAGTCGCTTGGTCAGCCGCTTTAATTTTGTTTCCGAACCCGTGGCTTCAATTTCTTCACGCAATGTTTTTGATTCATCTTTAAGATCAATATGCGTTAATAGTTGAAAAACAGCCTCAGCACCCATTTTGGCGTCAAACTCATCGCCATGCTCTTCAATCGCCTCGAGATACATCTCGTCAGACATCAACTGTCCACGCTCAAGACTGGTCATACCCGGCTCGATCACCACATACGCCTCGAAATAGAGCACCCGTTCTATATCACGCAGCGTCATGTCCAGTAATAAGCCGATACGCGAAGGTAAAGACTTCAGATACCAGATATGCGCAACCGGGCTGGCAAGTTCGATATGCCCCATGCGGTCACGACGTACTTTGCTTAAGGTAACTTCAACACCACACTTCTCGCAAACCACGCCGCGATGTTTTAGGCGTTTATATTTACCGCACAAGCATTCATAGTCTTTAACCGGACCAAATATTTTTGCGCAAAATAATCCGTCACGCTCTGGTTTAAAGGTACGGTAGTTAATGGTCTCGGGTTTTTTTACTTCCCCGTGTGACCATGATCTAATCATATCAGGTGATGCCAGACCAATATGAATTTGGTCGAAATCCTCGACATGACCTTGTGCTTGGAAGAGACGAAGCAATTCTTTCATTTCAAATCTACTCCTGGACTAAATTTGGTTGAACAGGTTTTATAGAACCCGGTAATGTCGAACTTAGACAGTTCATACTAATCCTGTTCCAGCTCAATATTGATACCCAAAGACCGAATTTCCTTAATCAATACATTAAATGATTCTGGCATTCCCGCTTCCATCCGATGATCACCATCGACGATGTTTTTATACATCTTGGTACGTCCATTCACATCATCTGATTTAACGGTAAGCATTTCCTGTAAGGTATAGGCCGCCCCGTACGCCTCAAGCGCCCAAACTTCCATTTCCCCAAAACGCTGACCACCAAACTGGGCTTTACCCCCCAGCGGCTGCTGGGTCACCAGACTGTATGGGCCCGTAGAACGGGCATGCATCTTGTCGTCAACCAAATGGTTGAGTTTTAAAATATACATATATCCCAGGGTAACTGGACGCTCAAACTGATCGCCAGTACGGCCATCGTATAAAGTTGCCTGACCCGATTCCGGCAAGCCCGCCAGTTTTAACATGGCTTTTACTTCTTTTTCATGGGCGCCAT
This sequence comes from Gammaproteobacteria bacterium, assembly GCA_003233345.1. Lineage (GTDB taxonomy): Bacteria > Pseudomonadota > Gammaproteobacteria > SZUA-21 > SZUA-21 > SZUA-21. Next base: position 8,354 of record QILK01000169.1, read on the forward strand.
CGAATACCGGAGTCGCCATCGGTACGCCATCGGTGAGGTTCTGCGCCAATTCGGTAATTTCATCATCGGATAATTGATCCAAGTCCTCCTTTTTACCACTGGTGTTATAAATCGCATCCAAAAACTTGCGCAGTTCTTCAACTTTTGCATGTTCGGCTAACATATCGCCAATTTTATAACCCAGGCCTTTGGCGGCCCAACCCAGATGCGTTTCCAATACCTGGCCGACATTCATACGTGACGGTACACCCAAAGGGTTTAGTACAATATCAGCGGGTATGCCATCCGCCGTATAAGGCATGTCCTCTACTGGCACAATTTGCGAAATAACACCTTTATTACCATGGCGCCCGGCCATTTTGTCGCCTGGTTGAATCCGCCGTTTAACCGCCAGATAAACCTTAACCATTTTTAAAACCCCTGGCGGCAAATCATCACCGGCAGTAATTTTGTCACGCTTGATATCAAATCTGGCTTTAATGGCTTCCTGCTGCTGCTTTAGCTGTTCCGCCGATTCCTCCAACTGCTGGTTATGACTTTCATTCTGCAATCTGATTTCAAACCATTTATCGCGCGGCAGTTCATCGAGATAAGCTTTGCTGATCTTTGAGCCGGACTCGAGCATGTTGGGCCCGCCATCTGCCACTTTATTAATCAACAAACGTTCGATGCGCTGAAAAACATCATCTTCAACAATTCGAAAATGATCATCAAGATCGTGTTTGATTTCATCGATCTGTGCCTGTTCGATTTCCAGTGCCCGTCTATCTTTGGTGACACCGTCACGGGTAAATACCTGGACATCGATAACCGTTCCATCCATACCCGTAGGAACACGCAATGAAGTATCTTTAACATCCGAGGCTTTTTCGCCGAATATCGCCCGCAGTAATTTTTCTTCTGGGGTTAGCTGAGTTTCACCTTTTGGTGTCACTTTACCAACGAGAATATCACCCGGCTTAACTTCAGCACCAATAAACACAATGCCTGATTCATCCAGTTTGGCTAGCGCAGATTCGCCGACATTGGGAATATCCCCAGAAATTTCTTCTGATCCAAGCTTGGTATCGCGGGCGATACACGTCATCTCCTCAATATGAATGGTGGTCAGTCTGTCTTCCTGCACCACGCGTTCAGAAATAAGGATTGAATCCTCGAAGTTATAGCCATTCCAGGGCATAAACGCGACCAGTAGGTTTTGCCCTAACGCCAGTTCACCAAGATCGGTTGAAGGACCATCCGCCAATACATCGCCCCGCGAGATAGTATCGCCCGGGCGCACTAACGGTCTTTGGTTAATACAGGTATTTTGATTAGATCGTGTATATTTGGTTAAGGTGTAGATATCGACACCTGAGGCACCTTTCTCCACCTCATTATCATTAGCCCGAACAACGATTCGACTGGCATCCACGGTATCGACAATACCACCGCGTTCGGCCACCACGGTGACACCCGAATCCTCGGCGACGGTCCGTTCCATACCAGTACCAACCAACGGCTTTTCTGCCAGTAACGTCGGCACTGCCTGGCGTTGCATGTTTGAACCCATTAAGGCCCGGTTGGCATCATCGTGTTCAAGAAAAGGAATCATGCTCGCAGCAACAGAGACCACCTGTCTCGGCGAAACATCCATATATTGAACCGTGTCCGGGGGGTTCATGGTAAATTCATTGGCATGCCGACAGGAAATCAGCTCGCTGGTCAAGTGGTTTTTATCGTTAACTTCGGTATTTGCCTGGGCAATGATAAACTGTCCTTCTTCAATAGCAGAAAGGTAGTCGATCTTGTCGGTGACCTTACCCTTAATCACCTTGCGATAAGGCGTCTCCAAAAACCCGAAGTCATTGGTCCGCGCATAAACCGCCAGTGAGTTAATCAACCCGATGTTTGGTCCTTCCGGTGTCTCAATGGGACAGACACGTCCATAGTGCGTGGTATGCACATCACGTACTTCAAAACCGGCACGTTCGCGCGTAAGACCACCTGGGCCCAATGCCGATATTCGCCGTTTATGCGTCACCTCAGAAAGCGGATTATTCTGATCCATAAACTGTGATAACTGACTCGAACCAAAAAATTCCTTAATCGCAGCCGCAACCGGCTTGGCATTGATCAACTCTTGCGGCATCAAACCTTCAGTCTCTGCCAGCGCCAGTCTTTCTTTAACGGCACGCTCCACACGCACCAGTCCAACCCGAAATACATTTTCAGTCATTTCACCAACACAGCGTACACGCCGGTTACCCAGGTGATCGATATCATCTGTCTGGCCTCTGCCATTGCGAATATCGATTAGGGTTTTTAACACGGCAATGATATCTTCCTGATCCAGTGTGCCAGAGCCTATATCATCCTTTCTACCGACACGACGATTGAATTTCATGCGGCCAACAGCTGACAGATCGTAACGATCTCCATTAAAAAATAAATTTGCAAATAGATTATTAGCCGCGTCTTTTGTTGGCGGCTCACCTGGACGCATCATCCGGTAAATTTCTACCACCGCTTCCAGTTGTGTACTGGTAGTATCAATTCGTAACGTATCAGAAATAAAGGGCCCCTGCTCAAGGTCATTAATATGCAATACTTTTATCTTGGAAACATTTTGCTCTATCAATGCATCAATGGACTCTTCCGTCAGAACATCATTCACATTCAGCAAAATTTCACCCGACTCCTTGTCGACAATATCGTGTGAAAGCACTTTACCAAGCAGGTGATCTTTGGGTAACTCCAGCGTCTTGACTTTTGCGGTTTCCAGTTGCTTGATCACTCGTTGGGTAATACGCTTGCCTTCTTCAGCGATTACCTTGGATTTGATTTTTATATCGATGAGCGCGGTTTCGCCTTTCAGTCGCTGTGGAATCAATTCCATTTTAACCATATCGCTCTTTTGAAAGGTATATTCGGTCGTCTCAAAAAACATCTCCAGCATTTCTTCATTGCTGTACCCCAGTGCACGCAACAGAATCGTGGCCGGTAATTTTCGGCGACGGTCAATACGAATAAAGACACAGTCTTTAGGATCAAATTCGAAATCCAACCAAGAACCACGGTAGGGTATAACGCGCGCATTATATAAATATTTTCCCGACGAGTGGGTCTTGCCTTTGTCGTGATCAAAAAACACACCTGGCGAACGGTGTAATTGCGATACGATCACTCGCTCAGTGCCGTTGATCACAAAGGTACCGGTATCGGTCATCAGCGGCATTTCGCCCATATAGACTTCCTGCTCTTTGATGTCTTTAACCGTTTTGGTACTGGCTTCCTTGTCATAAATAATCAGCTGCACCTTGACTCTGAGGGGAGCAGAATAGGTCAGCCCTCGAAGCTGGCATTCCTTAACATCAAATGCCGGTGTTCCTAAACGATAACTTTTATAATTAAGCTGCGCATTTCCGGAATAACTGGCAATCGGAAATACCGAGTGTAATGCGGCATGCAAACCTACGTCTTTGCGATTTTCAATATCAGTACAATCAAGCTGCAGGAACTTGCGATAAGAATTTATCTGGATGGCCAATAGAAAAGGCACTCCCAGAACACTGGTTTGCTTACCGAAATCCTTGCGAATTCTCTTTTTCTCGGTAAATGTGTATGCCATGTTGCAGTACCTCGGTGTTTTTAACTATTCAAATTTGTCAATATTGAAAAACAAACCCAATTGCTTTATAAAATCAGTAGCAGGTGAACGTTTGGATGACTAATAGGGTGTCGTCCGGTAGCTTTTGGTGCCTGCTATTAATAACAGTGGATATTACAAAACAAACCGCAAACACAATCAGGCCGGCAGCGTCTCTGCTACCAGCCATTCATGGTTTACACTAAATTTTATAAATATACCAACAAGTTATTTAAGTTCGACTGATGCTCCAGCCTCTTCAAGTTGCTTCTTCATATCTTCAGCCTCGGCCTTAGGCACCGCTTCCTTTAAGGTAGCAGGTGCACTTTCGACCATATCTTTTGCGTCTTTCAAACCAGCGCCAGTAATTGCGCGCACGGCTTTAATAACATTTACTTTCTTTTCACCAATTCCGGTCAGCACGACATCAAAGTCTTCCTTTGCTTCCGCGACAGGCGCATCTGCTGCAGCGGCGACAGCGACCGTTGGTGCTGCAGCGGTAACGCCAAATTTATCTTCCATCGCAGTAATCAGGTCTACGACCTCCATCACTGTCATGCTCGAAATGGTTTCAAGAATTTCGTCAGTTGAAACTGCCATCATTCTACTCCTACAATATAGTTCAAAATCAGGATGCTGAGTCCTTTTGGTCCTTGATTGCCGCCATTAATCGAACAAATTTCGTTGGTACTTCGTTCAAAGTACTTGCGAGCTTGTCCAATGGAGCACGTATGACCGCCATAAGTTGACTGATTGCCTGTTCTCGATTCGGTAAACTCGCCAGTTTTTTAAGATCTGACGCGTCGAGTAGCTTTCCACCAAGGGCGATTAGTTTAACAATCAACTTATCGTTGGCCTTGGAAAAATCACTAATCAGTCTTGCCGCTGCACCGGGATCTTCCTGGGAAAAAGCCAGCATTAGTGGCCCTACCATTTGATCGCCCATGCATTCGAATTCGGTGCCCTGTACTGCACGTTTGGCTAGTGTATTTTTTACGACTCGTAAATAAACACCTTCCTCGCGTGCTTTGGCGCGTAAACTTGTTAACGCGTCAACTGTCAGGCCACGGTACTCCGCAGCAATCGCCGAATGAGCATTGGCAGCTACTTCAGCTACTTCAGCAACCACCTGTTTTTTCTGTTCTAGAGTTAAACTCATATTTCCTCCTAGAAACAGCTTGCCTCAGAGTGCAAAAAGACACTCCACCCATTACGACTGTCTTAAAGGCCAGATCCGACTAAAATTCAGATTTAAACCTGTTGGACATATCGTCTGCGTAGGTGATTTCTCATTAAATAGCTTGCGCTAAACCTACGGTCTTTGACGACTGCTTGGTGACAACAGACAACGGTATTAAAATTTATTGCCTATTAATCAACCAAGCAGCCCAAAGTTCTGCTAATTCGCTAACATTACATCAAATACTTAAACTGCTTTGATCTATTAAAATACCCGGCCCCATTGTTGATGAGACAGTGATTTTCTGTAAATAGACCCCTTTTGCTGACGTTGGTTTCGCCTTCATCAAATCGGCCAGCAAAGCTTCCAGGTTTTCTTTTAGCGCGGACACTTCAAAGTCAATCTTGCCAATGGAACAATGAATAATTCCACCTTTGTCAGTACGATAACGTACCTGCCCGGCTTTAGCATTTTTGACAGCTTGGGCAACATCTGGCGATACGGTGCCTACTTTCGGATTTGGCATCAAACCCCTTGGTCCCAGAATCTGCCCCAACGCACCAACGACACGCATGGCATCCGGTGATGCAATCACCACATCAAAATTCAAATCGCCGCCCTTTATCTGCTCGGCAAGATCTTCCATACCCACAATATCAGCGCCTGCTGCTGTTGCTGCTTCTGCATTTGGGCCAGAAGTAAAAACGGCGACACGTACTGTTTTCCCGGTGCCGTGTGGCAATACCGAAGCGCTACGGACCACTTGATCGGATTTTCGTGGGTCAACACCAAGGTTGACCGAAACATCTATCGATTCACTGAAATTAGCTTTTGGTAATTCTTTGAGCAATGAAAATGCCTTATCTACCGCATATAACTGTGTCGAGTCAACTTTCTCATTACAAGCCTTTTGCTTTTTGCTTAATTTACCCATTACTCAACACCCTCCACTTCTATGCCCATACTACGTGCACTTCCGGCAATCGTACGTACGCCCGCATCAAGATCAGCTGCCGTTAAATCAGGCTCTTTGGTTTTGACAATTTCTTCCAGTTGGGCTCTGGTGACTTTACCTACTTTATGGGTGTGTGGTGTACTGCTGCCTTTATCCAGACCCGCTGCTTTTTTTAGTAATATTGACGCAGGCGGTGTTTTGGTTATAAATGTAAAACTGCGATCAGCAAAAACGGTGATCACCACAGGAATAGGCATTCCCTGCTCCACTTTTTGCGTTTGCGCATTAAATGTTTTACAAAATTCCATGATATTAACACCGTGCTGACCCAGAGCAGGACCAACGGGTGGACTTGGATTTGCCTGACCAGCAGGCACTTGCAGCTTAATATAAGCTTCAATTTTTTTAGCCATTTCTATTTACCTTTTTGTGGGTGCAAACGCCTTGTTACCTCAGCTCCCCTGTTAATACGCTAGCGAAAAGTTTAACCCTTTTCGACTTGTGCAAACTCAAGCTCAACCGGTGTTGATCGACCAAAGATCAATACGGCAACCCTAACTCTGTTTTTGTCATAATTTACTTCTTCAACAACACCACTAAAATCATTAAAAGGCCCATCCGTTACCCGAACAACCTCACCGACTTCAAACAGTACTTTAGGTCTCGGTTTATCCACACCTTCCTGTACACGCTGCAAAATTGAATCGGCTTCCTTTTCCGTAATCGGTGCGGGACGATCGCTGGTACCGCCAATAAATCCGAGTACTTTCGGCGTATCTTTAACCATATGCCAGGTATCATCATCCATATCCATTTGCACGAGCACATAGCCTGGAAAAAACTTTCGCTCACTACGTCTTTGCTGACCATCACGTATTTCCATAATTTCTTCAGTCGGAACCATAATTTCTTCAAATTTCGATTCCATACTAAAACGGGCAATACGCTCTAGCAAATATTGCTTAACTTTTGCCTCATATCCTGAATAAGCTTGAACTACATACCAGCTTTTGGACATCTCTATTACCTTTTCTTGAGCCAGTCTATAAAATTGCTTAGCGCAAAATCCATTAGCCAGATAACCATACCAGCGATCAACACCATCACAATCACAATTAATGTCGTTTGCAGTGTTTCCTGTCGGGTTGGCCAAACAACCTTGCGTACTTCAACCTTGGCATCTTTAACAAATGACCAGGCTCTTTTCCCTTTCGGGGTCGTCATCGAAATTCCGATAGCAACAATTATCGCACCCAACATAACCAGCGTACCCAATAGGGTCGACGTCTGCTTATAGTCGTAAAATGCGACTGCACCTGCTATTACTATAGACAAAGCTGCCAATAGCTTAATACTATCCAGCTTAGTCGATCTAACTTGCTCTTTTTCACTCATTTTTAGCTAAACTCACATTGCCAATATTACATTTGGCAGGCCAGGAGGGAATCGAACCCCCAACCTACGGTTTTGGAGACCGTCGCTCTGCCAATTGAGCTACTGGCCTAACTAACTCTTTTCAAAAAAATCGATCACTAACAACCTGTCGAACGGCTAGGCCAGGACTTTAGAGACCACACCCGCGCCAACAGTACGACCACCTTCACGTATCGCAAAGCGCAACCCGTCTTCCATCGCAATCGGG
>QILK01000257.1 GCA_003233345.1 Gammaproteobacteria bacterium
CAAACAGGGAGCCCGATGTCAGCTTACTCAAACAATTGAGTGTAACGGTTATAAACGTGTTGCCATTCGAAGGATTATTCTGACACGCGTCGAGTATAAACTATTAAAAAACCGGTACGCTATTCGACACTTTTTTACCGCCAAGATTAACATAGACAATATAACCTGCTATAATATTTGCCAGTATTTTCTGCTAAATTTTTGCAATACAGGCTGGAACCGATGTCCCGAATTGTTATCGCTGCGCTATACCACTTTGTTTCTCTTGATAATTACAAGGAATTACGCGATCCATTATTAAAAGTACTGGTAGATAATGATATCCAGGGAACACTTTTGCTCGCCCGCGAAGGAATCAACGGTACGGTTGCCGCAAGTCAGGACGCGATAACGCACCTGCTTAACTGGTTACAAACGGACCCTCGCTTAAAGGATATAAAAGTAAAATTTTCCTATGACAGTCACTCACCTTTTTACCGTGCCAAGGTAAAGCTAAAAAAGGAAATTGTCACCATGGGCATTGAAGGCATAGATCCAAATAAAGTCGTTGGTACCTATGTCAAACCCGAAGACTGGAATACACTAATTTCTGACCCAACTGTTTTGCTTGTTGACACCCGTAATGAATATGAAACTTCTGTTGGCACGTTCGCAAATGCGGTAGATCCTGGCACAAATTCATTTAGAGAGTTTCCGGATTTTGTCAATAACCAGCTTGATGCGAATAAACACCGAAAAATTGCTATGTATTGCACGGGTGGAATTCGCTGTGAAAAAGCCACCGCATACCTCAAAGAACAGGGATTTGAACACGTCTACCACCTGCAAGGCGGCATATTAAAATATCTTGAAACTGTCGCAAAAGAGCAATCACTTTGGAATGGTGAATGCTTTGTTTTTGATAATCGTGTCACGGTTAACCATGCACTGGACAAAGGCATTTATGACTTATGTCACGGTTGCCGGTATCCGATTACCGAAGATGATAAAACCAGTCAATACTATGTTCCGGGTGTTAGTTGCGCCAATTGTTATGACCGCCTTTCAGATGACCAGCGGAAAAGATTTTCTGAAAGACAAAAGCAGATTAACCTGGCTAAAACCCGGGGTGAACAACACATAGGACCAACGCAGGCACCAAAAGTAAAAACGCAATAGAAAAGAAGGAGATGGTACTATGATAAAAGTGCCAACACCTTATGTAGACCCACTCTAACAAAGACAGCACTATTTACATTAGCGCTAGATTTACTACTATTTTGGAAATAAAAATTTCACATTAAATGACGCTCCCACCCCCAAACCAATCCGCCACTAAATACCTAAATGCTCACCGCTTTAATAGCTTATCGCGGTGTATACCCGACAATTAAAGTAAAGCATAAGCGGCCAAGTCGGATCGCGTACACTTGCTTATCATATTTATAAGTTTATTATACGGATAAGATTGCATCAAACCGAGCCAATACCGGCCAGGTCGAGATTGCCGAACGTTCCCTGCGCTTTGAGGATAATTATTATGCCCCGTTTGTCAGCTATACTGCTAATGCTAACCTGCTTTGCTGTCTCATTTGACTCTTTAGCAAAAGAAAATAAAACAAAATCCAAGCTTCAAGACTATAAAATTCTGATCGAAGGTAGCGAGACAGGAAAATCACTGGAAAAAAACTTTAAGGAATTTAGCGAGAAGTTTAAAAACCGGGATAGATATGAGGCGACTAATTATAAAATATACAGTTACTATTTGGAAAAAATAGGTCTAAAACGTATTACCGACTATCTTCATAAAGACGACCCCTCCTGCCATGGCGCCGCCCACGCACTGGGAAAGGTCATTGGCGAAAAAGTGAGTGACCTCAAAACGGGTATGCAGCTCTGTAGCAATACCTGCACCTATGGATGCGTTCACGGCATTTTCAGGGTGTATTTTACCAAACTGGGGAAAAACTACGGCCATCAACACCCTGGACACAACGCTGGCAAAGCACAGTCTGCCGATCATAAACATCAACACGATAACCAACCGATTAAACTATCAGGAAAGGAACAAAAACTTTTTGCTAAAGATATCAATAGTGCCTGTTCAGAAAGTAGTTCTGTGATCGCCGATTTCTTTCAAGGAAATTGTGCCCACGGTGTTGGTCATGCGATGGGGCAGATCGGAAAAACCGTCAGATCGGCAACACAATACTGCCATCTGTTCCCGAATAATGAAATGCGTTATTATTGTGAAACCGGTGTGTTTATGGAGCTGGAAGATAAAATAAAAACTAAGTTTATCCCCAAAACCAATTCGCGCTCGGATGCAATTAAATTAACGTTAAGCTATTGTAATAAAAACAGCAATTATCCATCTGCCTGCCTCAGATTTCTATTAAAACGCAATAAAAGCCTGGGACATATCACCCGATTTGCAACTTTATGTGCCCGGCAAAAAGAACATCTGCGACGAAATTGCTTTAACGCATTAGGGTATTTCTCCCGTACCTATATCGCAAAAAATCCGAAAGAATTTCAATATGCCTGTGTTCTTGGTGATAGCAAGGATAAGTATGCCTGTATATCAGGTGTCGTGCATATGAAAAAGGGGCAACGTTACTACCCTAAAATAAAAAAGGCCTGTAAATTCCTTGTCGACAAAAAACAGCTGGCATTTTGCGAGAAACAGGTCAATAGTTATTATTATAAGTTGAACAACATTACGTTGCGCACGATATTTAAATAGTGCTTGCCAGGATGGAGGGATAATATAGATCTTCAGTAAAGAGCTATTTTACCACTGAATATTGTTTTCTACATTTTTAGTACAACGATTCGCCATATTTTTTGATACTGGATCCAGTTCACGCGAGTGTGTTGCAATTTCGAAATATTCTCCGGCAAGATCATAATCTTGACTGCTAAATGCCTGCCTTGCTTTTCGTATACATTCAGAATACGCGGGTATAAAATCTTTGAACGCAAGTGAATCAAATACTTTTCGCGCCGCTAGATAATATGAACCCAGGTTTTTAACAAGAATTTTTCCGTGGTTGACCGAATATATAGCCATTGTGTTACCAGATCCTTCTATACAGCACTCCATGTCATCAAACGAAGAAGTCATCATTGCCTGTTTTATCAAATTGCGAATAGCATGTTCCTGATGGCCAAATACACGTCCGGCCACATCCATATCCCATCGACTGACATTGATGCCGGGGTATTCGGACAGCCTGGGGACATCTTCCAAATACCACTCGAAGCGAGGCAGTCTTAGCTTTGGGGATACAAATAGGAAAACAGACAACTCGCTCGCGCCTATTGCAATCGGGCCAGTCTCTTCTTGTAGATCGCCTCCATCAAATATAAAGCTAACCAACCCTTCTTCTTTTTTTGTCAATGCAATCGACTGGGCCAATAGATAGGCTTTGTTAAAGGAGTTAGTCCGACCAGGCTTAGTGATACCGGCAGATAAATCAATCGTACGCCAACCTTGGCATTTACCCCAAGCACGTAATTTTCGATTACGTCTCCATATTTTTGCTTGTGATGTGATTGAATTAATTCTGGATGCTATCCATTGTCCTTCATTCATCGCCAATCCTTATATAACTAACATAGCGGGTATAAACGTTTTCGATCGCCTTTTGGTCTTATCGTGTTTATCCGACAATTTTTAAGCAGTCAAACTCAAGCCATTGGATCTATTAATAAGACAAAAATTTTCCTTATGGAAAATTCGCTATTTATTCGAGTATCAATTCCTTTATCTGCGTGGTAAATTTTGAACCGGTATCATCGCCATCCGCCATTAACCAAAGCCCGACGACCTTTAATGGTTGTGAAAATTTTTTATATTCGCTATGAAATTTTCCCGACTCGACACTTTTATTAATCACAATATTGGAAATATTGCTTGAATAGGGACTTAACCAAGTACTCCCCTTAGGGCTTTTTGATGATACGGTCATATAAATCATTTTATTCGAGGGTAAGCTCATATACGACGCTGTCAGTTTAACCCACGCCGACGCGAAGAATGGAACCGTTGGCGGCTTTCCACTTATCATCAAGCCTAGTCGAAAATAGCTGTCGTCACCGTCCTTACTACGTTCCTGGGAAACCGACTTGACTAATAAATTTCCTTTACGCCTCCATTTGAAACGAATTCCTTTTAATAATCTTACTTTTTTGAATGGCAATAACAATGCTGAAGCAGACTTGTCGACAGTAAACGTTAACACACCATTCTGATAATGATTTATCGTGGGCGGAATTTTTTTAAAAGGAATTTTTTTAAATTCACCAAGCGAAAGACTAACTGCCTCGCCTGCGTAAGATACCGAAACCAAAGCATATAAAAAAGCAAAAATCGATAACAAATATTTATTACCCATATAAACTCCAATGCAACTCTATCTAATCAACCTTAACTGTTATTGCTTGTTCGCTCGGGCTTAACTTAATACTCTATCAGTACTAAATTTTTGTTTTGTGAACAGATACAACTTTTAAATAACATATTGATAATCATATACTAGAAATGTTTTAAATTCCTTCTATTATACGCATGTGCAATCAAATGCTGAGCGCACAAACAATCGATGATATTTTTGATTAACAGGAATGGTTTGCTACCTACACTATCGTTGAAAAATGATAACCAGAATGGATTCAACCTGCTGACAAATATCTTAATCATATACTGTCAAGTTAAAGTGGAGTTGACTAGCATGAACAAAAACATTAAAAAAATATTTAGTTCCTTGATTTTATTATTATTTTTATCCAATAGCCACTCGGCATTCGCCGACTGTCCTATTTCCATGAGCGCATCTGATTTAATACATTGCATTACTGTTGAGGGCGATTGCAAGGTTGATGATATGGATGGAAATACTATTAATGAACACACAGCACAGAATTTAAAAAGTAAAAAATCAAGCAATGACGCTATGAACTCTCCTCGAGTGGTAACCAAGTAGACCTTTAAGGGTCGGTATGCCTTAACCGGCACCGACCTTTCTTTTACACAAAATTTTATCCCGGTATAAAGATTATTTTCGATGTTCGTTGATGTGTTATAATTTTAGTTAAAATTAGCTTATCCAAATTGGGCTGGAATTAACTCTATGGGACGATGGCGCGAACCTGAAAAACCTGGATCACCTTATATTACTACCAATGGTTATGATAACCTCCAGCAAGAACTAAAAAACTTAAAGGTAAAGCGTGCGCACGTCACCGAAGCTCTCGCCACTGCCGCAGCCGAAGGCGACAGATCTGAAAACGCAGAGTATATTTATCGGAAAAAAGAATTAGCTGGCATTGATAGGCGGATACGCTACCTAATCAAGAGACTCCCCAAACTGAAAATTATTTCAAAAATTCCTGATGATCCCGAAAGCATTTATTTTGGCGCTTGGGTTGAATTAATCGACGATGAGAACAACACACGATGCTATCGCATCGTAGGCCCAGACGAAACAGACTTTGATAAAGGCTGGATTAGTATGGATTCTCCGGTAGCACGGGCACTACAAAAAAAAACAGTCAATGACGAAGTCATCGTTGATGCACCTCATGGAAAAATCAGCTATCTAATATCTTCTGTACGCTACACATAAAATATTCAAAAAAAAACACTGTAAACGCGCTATTTTCAACGCTTCTACAGTGTCGACATTTATGTCATAAAGCCAATACTAGAGTAGTTCCAAATTTGCAATAACTATCACAAATTTATTTTGCTGCGCTCTGACCTTTCCTGGCACCACGTTTCCAATGCCAGCATGCGGTTCCTTCTTTATAAGTCTTTTTGGAAGAGCAGAAAATTCGTTTTGAATTACTTTTTGGAGCCTCTTCCATTTTCTCTGGAGCAGATTCAGTTTTTGCAGGTTGCGTTGTAACGGGCTTAGACTCTTTTTTCTTTCCACGCATTTTTTTCATCATGCCACAGCCACTCAGTACCAAGCCAAAACTGATTGCGATTAATAAAACTATCGTTCTTTTCATTAATATAACTCTCCGTAAAAGTGGATAAATATTTCACAGAGCAATTGTAAACCCGCTGTTTAAGTGGGTCAATCCAAAGTTAACATGAATAAGGTTCAAAGCGTGAAGCTGTCTCTTGTTCTTAGATAAAAAACGTGCTTGTGTATTTTCTGCAGAAAACGGCTACCCATCCGTAGACCGCATTTCTTCGTCCCAACCTTTTTTGACTAATGCCATAATCTTACTTAACTCAGTATTATTATATTCTGATATATCGCTGGCGATATGTTTAACACTTTTTGCCAAGGCCAACCCTAGCTCCTGCGCTTCGTTTTCACCCCCGATGATTTCATATTCCACCTCAATTTCACCGGCGTAGGTAGACACGCGAAGTAGTTCCCTATAAATATTTCCGGTCACCTCAGCTTCATATTCAGTATACATTTCTGCCTGGTTATAGCGTTTTGCAGCATCCAGCAATATCGGTATTTCATGATCCTCTGCATCACCTATATTGATAAAAAAAAATAGTTTATCTGGCCGCGGATCACCAAAAACACCACCGAGTTTTATTTGATATAAACCTTCTGTCAAGATATCAACGATCACTTTTCTGCGTCTATCTGACTCTTCAATTGACGCTGAGCTAACATCCATTGATGCCAATAACCGGTTAGTTTCTCTAAAAAAACTGGTTTTGCTGCCAATTTCCAGATCCCATTCTTCGGGATTCCATTTAACCTCCTGAACACCCGCCTCCTGATCTTCCCTGGACTCGCCATGAATCCAATCTCGATTGTCATAAGTCATTCTATCCAGCCCTTCCAGGGTATTTGCACAGGGGAAAATTGAATTGATATTATTGTCTGTATATAGACTAAAAGCATAAAACTGTTCAGTATCATATTTTTTTTTAAAGCTCGAAAATGCCTTACGTCCTTCCTTAATTAAGACCGCTAAAAGTTTTTGACGATCTATTGCTTGCGCTTGAATTGACTTGATTCCCATAAAAAACCCTTAAGATATAAAACTCAATTAATACTTTAGTGACTGGTCATTTAATTATAAGCAACTATCTGCTGTTTACTATGACTCCCTATAGATTACCCAACTATATTTATCGAAAACTGAAGCCGCGCTATTTACTCGTCAGTTAAGAATCACTTAACTTCATTGTTGGCAAATCTGAGCAGTTTAATCTGCGGACTTCGATTTTAATAAAATCGTAGTGCTTATCGATACAATTCTCTATACTCAAATGCGAGCCAACATTGTCACAAGTTGCTAATATAAATCTAAGCTAATACTAATTTCAGCCTATAAACACGGTGCTCAGCAATTTTCAATAAAAGTAAAAATAAACGGGTAAGGAGTTAGCTGTGTTTAATTGGGCCAGGAAACTCTGGAATAAGCGCATCATCGCTCGTTCTCAAATCACACAAAAACAATGGGATCACGCTATCGGCCAACTGGAACTGCTAAACCGGCTATCTAGCGAGGAAAAATCAGCATTGCAGGATCTGGCTACTCTTTTTGTTTATAAAAAAACCTTTGTTGGCGCCCATGGCCTAAAGGTGACTAAAAACATACTATTGACCATTGCACTGCAAGCTTGCCTTCCTATTTTAAAGCTTGATATTCAGTGGTATAAAAACTGGATAACGATTGTAATATATCCTGATGCATTTACCCCCAAGGAAACTCTGGTCGATGAAAACGGCATCGTTCATCCAGTGCGCGACGCGATGATCGGCCAAGCCTGGTTGCATGGCCCGGTACTCCTTTCCTGGCCCGATGTAAAAAAATCCGGGCAATTGGACGGTTATAATTTAGTTCTTCACGAATTTGCGCACAAACTGGATATGCTTAATGGCGCGGCGAATGGCATGCCGCCACTACACAAAAACATGGATCGAGCCAAGTGGACGCAATCCTTTTCTGACGCTTATAACGACTTTAGGCATAAAGTCACTAACAATAGCGCAACGGAGATCGACGTATATGCAGCCACTGATCCCGCAGAATTTTTTGCCGTCTTAAGTGAATTGTACTTTGAAGATGCCAAAAATCTCAACAAACTATATCCCCAGGTGTACGAGCAAATGCAATTATTTTATCGTCAAAAGACATTATAACAGGTTGGTTTTCGCTACCCATCATTCGCTGATCTAAAAATAGCCTTGACCAGTTTGTTAAAACAGCTTTCTGAACTATAGTTACTTACAGATAGTTAATTGAGTACTATCAAACCAACTACTGGGGGGACCATGAAATTCTCATCATTCATAGTATTTGTTTTTTCACTAATGATTCTCAGCTTTATATTACCCGATAAGGTATCTGCATCACCATCCAGTCACCAGGCGCGTCACGGGCAGCATACACATTACCTTAAGGGTTGGAACCATGGTCGCTACTATATGCACCGCCATGGTCATCACAAACCGCCTCATCGCAAATCGCCTCATCGCAAATCGCCTCATCACAAACCCCCTCATCACCGGCCACATTGCCGCTGGGTGCGCAAGTGTAGCCATGATCACCACGGCCATCGTAGCTGTCATAGCGTTTGGAGATGTCGATAAACAGTGCAAAGGTTAATAAACTTCACATGGATGTGAGAATCACTAAAAGGAAAGGTTTGTTACTGAAATTTATGCTTGGTTTCTATTGTTAGCAGGCATTAAAAAGGGGCTTCTTATGAAGAACCCGAAAAACGGATATCATAAGTAAAGCCCCCCGTACTACACAAATAGCTTACTTCTTAGCAGCTTTTGCTTTCTTTTCATCTTCTGCTTTTTTCTTCTCAGCGGCAGTCATTGTTTTTTTGCCTTTAGCATCTTCCATTTTAGCGCTATCGCCAGTTTTAGCAGCATCTGCAGCTACAGCAGGAAGACCAATTAACATCAAAGATGCAAACGCAGATAAAATTAAGTTTTTCATATTATGTACTCCAAGTTTATAAGTTTTTTAAAAAACGTAGTCAATCATCCCGCCTTGGGATGGTGTAACACGTCGATGCAATTCTCCACTAATTTTCATCACAAATCTACTCATATTACCCAATTATATGAACTGCTTCATACTTTAAATTTTGCTAATATAAGGTTATTGATAAAACCAATAACAAAGAATTAATAAAAAGTAAATACTCTTTTAAAACAATAGCTAATAACTACAGTCAAAATAAAGTTATTCATTAATAAGCAATTTCCAGTCGATTCTCTATTTTACTTTACAAAAAATAATCGCCAATAGCAAAAAGTTATTTGCCCAAGTCCAACCCAAATAATTTAGCAAATCACAGTGTTAAGTATCAATAAACTAAGCCGCTCCCGTAATAAAATCATTACTAATTTTAAGCTCAGGCAACTAACTGCTTGCACGCTAAAATTTATGTGCTTTGGCTCATTATCGATTATAAAAAGACCTTACCGTAAAAAGGCAATCGATTACTTTTGTTGCTGCAAATCCATTGCTTAGTTGTAATTTAGTCAAACTAGTCTTTTATGGTTAATAAAATCCAGACCGCTATGTGTCGTAATCGCAGCATTCAAATAGCACAATTACTAAAGAAGCCTATACTAGAACAAGCTTGGCAACTTTTAGTCACAAGTTTGTAACATCGCCAATCACTTTCGCAAATTTTTGTTACCTGTATTCATTAAGTATTAATAATAATTACAAAGAGTGATAACGTGTATCGACCAAGCATTATCCATAAATTAGGTTTACTATTTTTTTTTGTCGTTGCTAGTCATTGGCTTGGCAATAAAAACTTACCTGGAAAATCTGATTCAGATCTTAGAAAAAAATGGAAACAGTTTGCTTTACAATACCGAATAGACGAAGGCTTCGGTATAGACGGCAATTTTGTAAGAGCGGGAAAAAATGGCCATGGCTTAATATATAAAACCTATGACTATGCTTGGCGTTTTACCCGCAAAACCGCATCGGACAAAAATAACAATTGTGGAAGCTGCCATACAGCTAAAGCCATTGCCCTTTCATTCGTAAATTCTGATCGATACGACCCAGCCATCAAAAAACGTACCTCCTTCGAAGAAAAAGTGATGCGCTGTTATGTGAAAAATATGGATGGTTTTGTTCCCACGATCTATGATCCCGCTATTCGCGATATTCGTATATTTGCACGGCTTGTCGCACATCACCTCAAGCTGGTCGAAGGGACATTAGCGCAAACAGTCATCCCGGAAAACGATGAATCAATAAACCCAGAATACATCACGACTGAAGAAAGCAATAGTCGCCCTGATAATAGCAATTCTGCGATTTTAGACAAAGCTGAGGACTCGCAATCCACACCGGCCAACACAGGTGAATCGCCCGATTTCTCAGAATTTAATAGGTTACGCAAACCCGGGAGGAGTCAAGCCACACCGACAGACCCAAGTGAGTCGCCCGGCGCCTCAAGACCCTCTAATACATTAACAACATCAAAAAAATCGCCAAAATCGACGGCTAAAAAAAGTAAAAAACGAAAGGCCAAGTACAAACCACGCACTAAAAAAAGTAAAAAACGAAAATCCAAGTACAAGCCACGTACTAAAAAAAGTAAAAAACGAAAATCCAAGTACAAGCCACGTACTAAAAAAAATAAAGCGCGACAGAAAAAGACCAGGCGCCGTAAAAAATGAACCATTCAAACCTAAAACAATTTATGATTAAAATGATTCCTGTCGGCATTCTGATAACTATCTTGTCCGCGCTCTATATTATCGCAACCGTAAAACACATAGAGCGTTCCACATTGCGGTTAAAACCTGTATCGCTGACAGCAGGATGTAAAACCAAGCTCGATAAATATCAACTCAAATCGGGGAAATATTATATTTCGCCTTATGTCACCAAGCAAACTGGAAAGCAAATCCGGCGAGCCGGCTATCGACCAGAAGATATACGCGCAATTCAACGTGGTTGTAATATCATTGACGATTTACTCGGCCAAGATGCCAAGCATATTTCCGAACGCTGGAATTCCCGTCGTTACATTCGTGGTACTCATACCAGTTGTGATCATTGTCACCAAAGTATTGGCGATAAGCAGAATGCAACAGGTCAAAGATTAGTTGGATCATTAAGCCTTGCTGCATCCTGGGTCAAAGCGGATGCTTATGATCGTTTTACTGGTTTATTACTACCTTATGAATTAAGACAGATGCAATGCTTTATCAATTCATCCAACGGCTTCAAACCAAATATTTCGGATGACATTATTCGCGATATTACAGCGTATACACGATTTTTATCAGTCGCCGTGAATCTTCGGACACAGCACCGGTATCCGGAACAGGGTATTGATGAAATTCCTGTCTCAGCAACTGCAAAACGCGGCGACGACTATGTCAGAGGCGCTTCACTATTTCGACTCAAGTGCGCTAACTGCCATGGCGCGAGAGGATTCGGCACCGTCATCAATGGCCGCGTTATCTATCCAGCTGTGGGCGGCCCGAACGCGTTTAACCGACAGTCACGCAATAATTTTCGTTTTGTTTCAACAATACTACCTGGATTTATTTGCCGCAACATGCCGTTGGGACAAGAAGGCACTCTAAGCAACCAGGACTGTCGCGATATCGCCTATTTCATCAGTAATATGCCCCGCCCAGCCGGCGACAAGGCGGGTCCACTCGCGGCTTTGTGGCAACAAATGATGATGGCGATATTGCCAAGACTGGTCGCTTTAGTCAATCAGGACGAAGAAGCAAAACCAACATCAAATTTAAAAACAAATGAAAATAAGACACAGGTCGATCAATGATTAAAATTTTAAAAAACGTCTATCAGAAAATTATCCCTGAACGTCAATTATTACAAAGTGATTTGCTAATTGGCTTAACATTGGCCGTCGTTGTTTTACCTCAAGCGATTGCATTTTCCACCACGTTGGCAGGGGTGCCTCCTTATTTTGGAATTTACGCTGCCATCTGGGGGGTGCTGATTACCGCGCTATTTAACAGCTCCAAGGTTTTTCATGGTGGCCCTAACAGCACGCTGTCTGCAGTGTTGGGTGTTACGCTTTTACCCGTTGCACCGCAGTTCGGTGAAACCTATATGGGTTATGCGTTAACGCTTTTGTTAATGGCTGGACTTATTCAATTATTATTCTGGTTTATACGTCCGCTCTCAAGATTACTCGACTTGATGAGTGAGGCGGTTATTAACGGAATGATTTTTGGAATAGGATTATTTCTTATTTTAAAATCATTGACGGCATTTGCTGGCTTACCTATTAATACAGAAATCGAATGGCCACTGATTATCGCTTGGCATAATTTTCTCGCGTTATTGGAAATTGGCAATATGCATGCAATAGAAGTTGGACTGGTGACATTAATTTCTGCCATTATTGTCCGCGCCTTCGATAATACTCGAAACTGGGGAATTTTAATTGGCATAGTTGCAGGGACATTGTATTCACAATACCTCAATTCCAAATACGGATTGGAAAACACATTAATCGAGCAAACCGCCGACTTTTCCGCTATTGGATTTGTTTTTCCTTCGATTCCAATTTTTACCCAGGACGCATTGCCGGATATTATTACCATCATGCCAGGTGCAGTGACACTGGCATTATTAGGTCTATTTCAAACGGTCGCCGCTATGCGACGCATGAACCGTAAAATGGGGCAGCTCGTCGATAGCCGCGAAGGTATTTCTGCGGACGCTATTAGTAATTGCGCACTGCCTTTTTTGTCCTCATTGCCCACCTGCGCTTCATTTAACCGAATGTGGTTAATGCAATCAATGGGATCCAGCTCAAGATGGGTCGCTTGCTCGTCAGCCGTATTTTTATTGATATTTGTATTATTGTTTTCCGACCTGATTGCTATTATCCCGATACCGGCAATGGCGGCAGTCATCATGATCGTCGGTGCTAATATGATGCGCTGGGAAGATGTACGCCCCCACTTTTCCAATTGGCCCGAAGCGAGCGTATTTCTTACGGCTTTTCTGTCGGTGCATATTTTTGGTTTATTTGGGGCGGTTATCGTAGCATCGTCTTTGGCCATGCTGCATTTTAAGTGGCAAAAACTTCACCCGTCAGTTTTTTTGGATGACAATGGCGTATTGTCAATTAGAGGTAGCCTATATTATGGATCACTGCCGTATATTGAGAGTATCGTAAAAAATTCCCTCCTGGAAAACGAAACGCTTAAGCTTGATATTACTGCCACCACGTATATAGATCCTGAAGGACAAAGGTGGCTGCACGAAATCGAATCCAGTAACCTGATTACAATAATCCGCTAGTATATTTATCGGTATATTTCTGTATAGATAGACTAGTTATAACGACGGTGTATTTTTTTTGGTTTTTTTTCAACGATGGTTACATCAAATTGAAGATCGTTTATAGTCGACTTTAAATGCTTGTCATGATTCACAATATTTTTGACACTGATTTTACATTTTTCAAGTGTTTCCTTACTAATAACCAATGTGAGCAATACTAACTTTGTTTTAACGATACGCGTCTTTTTCCAGTCAGCAATTTCGCTTTTAAATTTTTGGATGCCTGTTCGACAATCGTCCTCGCTATTAATATTGGCGACGACAGAAAATGCATGTTTTCCACGTTTTGTAGTCTCAAACGAGTATAGATAATAACCGCTACCCTGAGCGTGCAAGCTACTGACCATCAAAACCTGTATGATAAGTAGAAATGTTACTAATCTTGAAGTTGACATAGACACCAGTCCTAATTACTTATTATTATTTCTGAACTATTTTATTTCGGCGGCTTCTACTAGACCGAGAAACCGCGCATTCCCAATACGACCTAATATTATCGAAAATTCCAGATAACAACAATACACTGTTTATCTATGCGACACAAAGTTTACGCCATTATTCTACCTGTGAGCCGACATTAACACCTGATGATGAATGGGTCGTTTATTTTTTTGGTTGCGAATATCTGGATTGCTTTAGATGAATGGGGGCCAGATAGCTACCTGCGTTTAAATGACTAACAAGCTCTTTTGCTAAAGGAATATTGGCGATACCGGCCAAATTAAATCTACGCCTATCGCCTGCTTGAAGAATCACCTTGCTAACTATATTTTTTTTAATCGTCCAGCTATCGGCTGATTTTTTATTCAATTTAAACTTCTGCTGCACTAACGCCAGCCTCCCCCGTCCCAATCGCCTGAAGGCATCCGATAGCAATCTCCCTGCAAATTCTGTTAATAGAATATTAATGACAATACCACTATTATACCCTCGCCTGTCGCCTGCGCTCGCGAATTCAATATTATTTGAGTCGACTATCGGTAAGAAACTGACTGACCCAAGCTTTAATGCCATCGCTGGCCGATCAGCATTTTGCAGAGAATCTAGCGCAATAAAATAATAGTAATTATTATTCGACAAAAGCTCGACAATGCCATCCTGTTGTTTACCCTTGGGAATAAACACTTCGAATTTATAATCAGGTAAACCTTGTATCTTTGCTCGCTTCGGAAGATTTTTGCGAATTCGTCTTTGAATAGTATCGATAATTTGACGCTCTAGCGCAGAAAGTAATTTGGCTCTGGATTTTGCAGCAATAGAAAAGACCAGCACTCTAGGCGGTTTACCTTGGGCGTCATTAACAATAACTTCCAGATTAGTAGATTTTATCCCCGCCGTAACACTTCTATTGTAAAAAACCTGCGGTGACGCAAATAATATCTTCGCTTTGTTATACCACTCATCATTGTTAAAGCTTACCTTGACGACATCACCGATCACTTCAACAGATGAAAAAGAAATTTTATTTTTTTTCAGGCGAACCGTAATTTGCCTGGCAATCGACCGCGATATTCGCTTTATATAGAGATGGGTTGCGATTTCATATTCAAGATAAAGGCCTGGATAGGTCTGCTTTAACTCGGCGATACTTTTATTCTCATAATCTGGACTACACGAAGCTAACACACTCAATAACACAATTAATTTTACTAGCTTAAAAATTATAACCTTCATCAAAACTCTCATTAGCAAGCCAACCTATCTTTCCTGGCTTAAAGACAGCCGATAAACGTCTTGTATCAATAAAAAGTTAGTGGTGCGAAAATACTTCCTTGTTGCCATCCTTGTCAAACGACATCACTTTATAGGGCTGCTTTATATTTCCTTGCTCCATTCCTGGCGAACCTACCGGCATACCTGGAACAGCCAAACCTTTAAAGGCAGGTTTTTCTTTTAACATTCGTTTAATATCACTGGCAGGAACATGGCCCTCGACAACATAGCCATTGATTATCGCGGTATGGCACGAAGCCAGGTTTGGTGTCACACCAAATTTTTTCTTGTAAATATTTACATCCTCTACATCTTTAGCAACGACACGAAAACCGTTTTCTTTTAAATGGTCTACCCACTTGTTACAACAGGTACAGGTCGCACTTTTATAAACCGTCGCTAGCGGTTTAGTGTCTGATTTTGTGTCCGCACCACTGCCACTTGAGGTCGCCGACGCTCCAGAATTATCGCCACAAGCTGTTATAAATATTACGACAAATATAGAATATATACAGAGGGATAGATGTTTGATAGCGTTTATCTCCAATAAATACGGAAAGAGTAATGACGAATTGTAATCCTGATAAATTTATTATTCAATTTATTCTTGCGTCTGTTTAATTGACAAGCAATCATAGTGT
>QILK01000258.1 GCA_003233345.1 Gammaproteobacteria bacterium
GCAAGGTAAACGCTCGTTTCTTCCACAGACAGTACCTGCCCATGCGGTTAAACAGAATATCAAAAAATTGAGGACGCAATTTCCTCAATATTTATATCGCGAGGTATCGCTGAGTCCGGCAAACCCGCTAAACAAGGCGGCAGCCTGGGAACAGGAAGTAGTCAAATCATTCCAGGATAATAAAAGCACAAGCAAGCTCAGCGGTATCACTGAAACCAATACCGGAACCATGCTCTACTTGAGTAAACCGGTTATTGTGAGCAATCAGTCCTGCATGACTTGTCACGGTGACATTAGCGCAATGCCAGCAGCCATCAAATCAGAATATACTAATTTCAAAGCATCAGGTTGGAAACTAAACCAGATCGTCGGTGCGCAGTTTGTAAAAATTCCAATACAAGTTCCGGCAGCGCAAGCATGGCAGTCTACCCAGTCATTTATATTCTGGTTGGTGGTTACCACCCTAGTTGCCGGGCTAATACTGATAGCCGTTTTAAATATTTTTGTAGTCAAGCGAATCAAACTAATGTCAAGAAAGGCAAACGCGATCAGTTTGGGTTCGACGAAGTTTGGCGACTTCAGTATCAACGGCAGTGACGAATTTGCCACATTAGAAAGATCCTTTAATCGAATGCGACGAAGTTTGACCAATGCAATCGATTTATTGGAAGAAAACACTGGAAACTATACTCGCTTGTAACGCTAAAGAGCCTAATAGATTAATATATAAAGGAATAGGATATGGCCGAATCAACCAGCAATGATCATTTTGGAGACTATCAGATTAAATCTGAGATCGGTCGCAGTTCGACCGGCGTTATCTACAGCGCTATCGATCCTTCCTCTGATACCATGGTTGCAATCAAAACCCTTATAGACGATTTAGATTCTAATCAGGGTGAAGCATTGCGTAAGCAATTTCAACGTGAAGTCGATATTATCGCAAAATTTGAACACCCGAACATACTCGCTGTATTTGGGTTACACGATGAAGCCGGTGTCCCTTACTTGGTAATGGAGCCTGTTGATGGTCGCGATCTTAATTCACTTATGACCGCTGGTGATCACTTTACGCCCCAGGAAGTCGTTGTTATCATCCAACAGGTATTGGCTGGTCTTAAACATATTCACGCCAAAGGTATTCTCCACCGAAACGTACAACCCGAAAATATTTTCCTACTCGATAATAAGCGCGTCAAGCTTACCGGATTTGGAACTGCAACCAATAAAAAGATCAGCAAACTCACTGAAACAGATTCTTTGGATACGGTGGATTACAAGGCACCTGAACAGCTAAAAGACAATGATCAGGTAGATAAGCGAACGGATCTTTACTCGGTTGGAATGATATTGTTTGAATTATTGTGTTCTGAATCAAGCAATCAGGTAATAGTACCCTCAGCAAAAAATTTACGCGATAACCCCATTCTAGTATCACCGGATGAGCTAATCAAATATATTCCCAGCGATTTTGTAAAACTGGTGAGTACCGCATTGCAAGCATCCCCTGATGACCGGTATCAAAATTCAGCACAGTTTTCCAGCGCGATTCTAAAATCGTATAAGTCCTATTTGTCGCAAAACACGGATCATGGCTTGCCTAACCCAAATACAAGAAAAGTAGACAACAAGCAAGCAGCGTCCAAGACCAACAGTGACTCAACACAATCACCTGCTGCAAGCCCAGAGACAGCTAAGCCAGCAAAAAAATCAGCGCGTAAAACTAAACAGGTGTCACTGGACCGGATACCCTTCAACCAATGGGATGTGGCAACATTCCAAAAACTGGAAATGATACTAACCCAGTATATGGGGCCATTTGCAAAAATGCTTGTTCAACGCGGAACTTCTTCTCATCGCACACTTAAACAGTTTTTAGTCTCACTAGCACTTCGAATTCCTAATCGCTCCGAAAAGTCTCTATTTATCCGACAAGCGGCACATCTGTTTGAACACGCAGCAGCAACACACTCAAATGTTAAGAAAATCAAGCCAAGAACAGCCCGAGTTCAATCAATCAATAATGTTTCTTTTCAGCGCGAAGCGCTTATCCACACCCAGCAGCACTTGGCATATTTTCTTGGGCCCATTGCCAAAGCGCTGGTTATCAAGGAAGCCAAACGATCTGAAAATCGCGGTGATTTGTACCGAAGATTAGCGGTATACATACCGGTAACCAAAGAAAAAGATGAGTTTCTGAGCCGGGCACCCTATAAATTTTAAGCCATTAGGCCCGATTAAAAATCTTTGAGGGGTGACTACTTAGATTGACATACTTCATTGGCAAAGCCGTTTACGATAACAAGATGACGCTCCGCATCGACACCAGGTACTTCCAGCCTGGTGACTTCAACATCGCCAACATCAGAACCTAATTCATCCAATTCTGCCAGCGGGTAGGTTCCTTTCATTGCCAATACCTGGCTATTTTCTCCAAGCAGGTGTGTCGATTCACTTACCAAATTCGCCACTGTGGAAAATGCTCTAGCAACAATGGTATCGAATATACTTTCTGGCCGATATGACGAAACACGTTTTTTGACAACGCTCACATTACCCAGCCCAAGCTCTTTAGCGACCTGAACCATAAACCGGGTTTTTTTGCCATTGCTATCTAACAAGGTAAAATCATGCTCAGGGAAACACAGTGCTAGCGGTATACCCGGTAATCCGGCACCAGAACCGACGTCCAGTACTCGTTGACCTTTCACATAACTGGCAATCGATAGTGAATCCATGATATGACGCGCAACCATTTGCAGCGGGTCACGTACGGCGGTGAGGTTATATGCCTTATTCCATTTAATCAATAACTGTAAGTATCGAACCAGTTGATCGCGAATACTTTGATCCACAAAGAATGCACTTTGTTCCAAATTTTGATTAAGTTGTTTTGCTATTGCGGTCATTGACAAGGTTATTCACTTCTTGGTGGCGACGTTAGTAAAGTTATCCAGCGCATTGGTCATTTTGCTTACTATTTTTGTTCTATCAGCAATACCATGACGTTTGGCAATATACGACGGATCGTTATAAGTCAGCCATACCTGCCCTTTGTCATCTTCCCAAGCTAACGCTTTCATCGGCAAATCTATACCGGCTGTTTGCTTGCTGGTAAAAAAATGACTTCCCATTTTCGGGTTTCCAAAAATTAACAGTTCGGTCTTTCTAAGTTTGATTTTTGCTCGCGTTGCACCATCGGTATGGTTAACCCGGGCAAATATAGTCATTCCTTTTTTCTTTAATGCCGCTTCCAGTTTATCTATAGTCTGTTTAGTATTGTTACTGCTTTTTTTGGTAATCAATCCGTTTTCTGTGGCAACTGCCAGTCCGGCGACCGACAGACTCAAAACAATTGCAAAAAACAAACGCATATAGTTCTCCATTTATAGTTAGATTATAGCGTGTGTTCATTGTTATTAAGCAAGCTAAATCAGGTCAAAAAGCCCATGCCTGCCAATAACCGAACAACTTTCTATCTTAATACTTGTTTGAGTCAACAAGTAGAAAAAGGTTCCAATAAAACCTGTTCAGATTGGCAAAAGAAACAAAATTTTGGTGGAAAACGAACACGCGCAAATTATATAGCCTGTTGTTTTCCCAGATCTACTTTTTTTAGGTAAACTAATAATAAAGAAATGGCGGCTGGGGTAATGCCAGAAATTCTTGATGCCTGACCTATTGTTTGTGGTTTATATTGAAGCAGCTTCTGCCTCACTTCCGTCGACAATCCGTTAACACAATGATAATCGATATTATCAGGTAAATTTAATTGCTCGTAACGTTGCTGACGCGATATTTCCACCTGTTGGCGACCAATGTACCCGCAATAACGTGCCTGGATTTCTATTTGCTCAATCGCTCTCTGGTCACATAAAGGCGCCTGTAGTCCGCTCAATAATACCATGGACTGATAATCAAGCTCAGGTCGTTTTAGCAAATCAAATAAAGTTGACTCCTTACTCAACGGCTTCCCCAGTATTTTTTTAACCTGATCCGCATCAACCTTACTCGGATGTACCCAGGAATCTTTAAGTCGTTGCTTTTCACTTTCGATTTTAACAGCGTAGTCACTAAACTTACGCCATCGACGTTCGCTTACCAGGCCCAACTGATGACCTATTTCGGTTAATCTCAGGTCGGCATTGTCTTCGCGCAAATTTAAACGATACTCGGCACGGCTGGTAAACATGCGATAAGGCTCGTTAGTACCCCTTGTGATCAAATCATCAATCAATACGCCAATATAGGCCTGACTGCGTTGCAGAACCCACGGCTCGCGGCCACCTACCTTTAATGCTGCATTGGCTCCTGCCATCAGCCCCTGCGCTGCTGCTTCTTCATAACCCGTAGTTCCGTTGATTTGCCCAGCAAAATATAAACCACAAACCGGTTTCGTTTCCAGTGTATTTTTTAAGCCACGCGGATCAAAATAATCATACTCAATGGCGTATCCAGGTCGGGTAATAGCCGCATTTTCAAAACCCTGAATTGAACACACAAATTCCTGCTGTATATCAAAAGGCAAACTGGTGGAAATGCCGTTGGGATATAATTCGTAGGTACC
Organism: Gammaproteobacteria bacterium; assembly: GCA_003233345.1. Lineage (GTDB taxonomy): Bacteria > Pseudomonadota > Gammaproteobacteria > SZUA-21 > SZUA-21 > SZUA-21. Next base: position 4,568 of record QILK01000258.1, read on the forward strand.
AAGCCCCTCCGGCTCAACAAAAATCTGATGTGATGTCTTGTCGCTAAAACGGGTGATTTTATCTTCAATCGAGGGACAATACCTTGGGCCGGTGCCCGCGATTACCCCTGTATATATCGGTGATCGGTCCAGACTGGAACGAATAATATCGTGGGTTTTGGCATTGGTATGGGCTATATAACAGCTAACTTGCTGTGGATGCCCCTCAACTTTACCCATATAGGAGAATACCGGTGTCGGTAAGTCACCTGGCTGCTCTTTTAATATAGAGAAATCAACCGTTCTACCATCAATTCTGGGTGGGGTTCCGGTTTTAAGCCGTTCAACATTAAAACGACCATCCCTTAAACGTTCCGCCAATGCATTCGATGGAGGATCACCCGCCCGCCCACCTTGATAGTTCTCAAGACCAATATGAATTCGCCCAGCCAAAAAAGTCCCGACGGTCAGAATGACCGCTTTTGCGTTAAACTTTAGCCCCATTTGGGTGATCACACCGGTGACTTGACCCGCCTCAATAATCAGGTCATCAACTGCCTGCTGAAACAGTGACAAGTTTTCCTCAGACTCCAGCTTAGCTCTAACAGCCTGCTTATACAGCACCCTGTCCGCTTGCGCACGCGTTGCTCTGACCGCAGGCCCTTTACTGGAGTTTAATGTTCTGAAATGGATTCCCGCCTGATCGGCGGCATGAGCCATCCAGCCACCCAAGGCATCAATCTCCTTAACCAAGTGGCTTTTACCAATTCCGCCAATTGCCGGATTACAACTCATTTGTCCAAGTGTTTCGATATTGTGAGTTAATAATAATGTTTTACAACCCAATCGGGCAGAAGCCAATGCAGCTTCGGTGCCTGCATGCCCACCCCCCACAACAATAACATCGAATTTTTCCTTATAAATCATGAGTCTAATTTAGCTGTCAGTCGCTACCCCGGTAAAAACGCTATTGTATACTGGTGGATCAATAAAGGCGAGAATAGCCTAGAAATTGGCCATATTTATTAACCGCTATTAATCTTGTTAGTTACTTTTAGACAAACCAGCTGCTAATAAATCATCGCAATTGATTCTACCGAATATAACGATAGACCCGTTTAGCGGCAAACGTGTTTGATCAGAACTCATTATAATATGCTAGACTTACATGCTGGTGAATCTGTATCACATAAATCAAATGCCTTTAAAATTTGAAACTAAAATCGGGTTGAAAAATGACGGGAATAATAAAGCTGATACTTCGGTCCTGTAAAAATCATCGTTATCTTATTTGTGCTGCTGCCTTGTTCAGTTTATCGGCGATAATGGCAGAAACCGATCCAATAGAAAAACGAGCAGAAATACCTAAGCAAGGATTCATATCAATTTTTTTGCCTCATTTTAGTAAAACTGTTTGCAACGACACTGGCATTTTTAGAAAGTGTTTTTCCATAAACAAGCCACAATGTGAATCAGGTGTCCAGCTTATTGGTATAAAATGCAGCAAAGAGGTGGGCGGCCATATGCCTAAATCTTTAAAATCTGCGCACGACTCACGAAAGTGGGGTGGCAAACTGGCACTTTGTATCCGCCAAAAATTTACCGAGAAACACCGTTCAAAACTGGAAAAAGACAAATCTTCTTGCAAAAGCCTCTCGGCTAAAAAATAAGCCACGTCAGTCCATTACCAGCGATTAATTCACTCAATTAAATCACTACTATCTACCCGCTGTTTTCTTATATAAACAGACCCTGTTATTACCGCAGCTTAGGTATGGTACAGCAAATACCCACTGCAACAGAATTGGGAATCACTATTCCCACTGCCTGATTTGTATGCGCTAGATATCATTTTTGCTCAAAATTACCGTTTTTTCCAGTCTCAAGTAGTAATACGGCTATCGATCCCTTATTATTTAATGCGTAAATTAGTAACCGGATAATATCCTACTCAATAGCACATGCCTTGTAGAATTCTAAATTTGGAGGATACCGAAAAGCTGGAACAGTTTCTGGCCACGCATTTGTACTCGTCTGTGCATTTGCTAGATAAGTTTGGAACAGGCTTATATGCCGGCTATTTTCAAGGCTCAAATCTTCTCGGTGTTGCCGCCTGTTTCGATAACGCACATATTTTTATACAGTCTCCCGAGGGCGGCTGTCATCTTATTGCATTTTTAATGGCAGAAAGTGGCAAACCAATACGAGGTATATTAGGCCCTTTTGATCAGGTCAGTGAAATAATTAACAAAGCCGGTTTAGAATCCGATTTATTTCAGTTGCGAAAAACCAATAGTCTCTATCATATCGAGATCGAAAAGCTCATTTTACCTTCTAAATTAACGGGCAATCAATTGACTGCGCGTCCTCTGGAACGACACGATTTGCCGACCTATATTCAATGGAAAACCGACTATAATATTAGCGTTATGCGCGCCTGTAAAACACCAACGTTAAAGCAATTAATTGAAAAAGAAGCGACGCTGGATTTAAAAAATCAACACGTCTGGTTGCTCGAAAAGGGGGGGGAGCTTTTATCAGCATGTACAATCGCCGCCAGCACACACAATATAATGCAATTAGGACTGGTGTGGACACCGATAAATAACCGTAGCCGCGATTATGCCCGAAGCATTATTGCTGCCTGCCTGTTTAATGCTTGGTCCAGCCCTATCAAACACTGCGTACTGTATGCGTTTAATGACAATATCCCCCTGAAAAAAGTTTGTGAATCGATAGGTTTCGAAACGGTTGGCGAATATAGTCATATTATTTTCAAGCAGGCACTGGGCCTAAAAAATTTTAACTAAACAAAATAATGAAAACCTATTATAAAAAACCTGGACTATATGAGAATCTATAACCTTAAATACCGAAAACTGGCCTTTATTATTGACACACTCAGTTTACTTGGTTTTTTAGCAGTGATCCTGTTTGCATCATTAGCTATTTTTTTGCGCCATTCTTGGCTGTATACCTCTATCGCGGCAGGTGTTTTTGTTTTTCTTAAGCTATTGAGCAAATACCTGTTAAGCATTCGTGTTGCCCGATCAGACGAAATAATTCAGGAGCCCGAGATTAAAACCGTCATAACTGAGGAACCTGCGGCCACGCGTGCGCCAACACCCGAAGAGCTTAATAATGAAATTTTTGCGTCGCAATATAGTGAGATAAAGCAAACGCGACGACAACAAACCAGGCAACCAGGCAAATTGACTAACGGTAAAAAGCCGAAACCCGTCATTCAGAAAAAAATAATACAAAAAAAAGCAGCAAAGCGGGTCTCCGACCTGGATGCCGAAATCATCCCAACGTTAAACAGTGAGGTTGTGCCAACGCTAGAAACTATTGTGTCAGAACCGGCACCGGATCTGAATTTTCAATTTGACTGCTATGCAATAAAACAGGAGCACATTGGCGCCCCACGCGCCAATAGCACTCTTGTCACAAGTCTGGACCTGGAAAATTCAACCCTGTCCTGTTGTATCGATAATCAAGGTATTGCACTAACCTCGGTCGATCCGTTTGGAAGCCCTTTTAATGTGTGCAAATGTAATCGCAAAAATATACACACGATATCATTCGGCCGATTGCGTAACGAAATAGAACGTAGCGTGAAAATATTTAACTACGTCATCGGTGGTCTAATTTTAGGTATCATAATATGCATTGGTATCATCGGACACCTGTACTTTGAACACAATCAGATAGTATCGAAAACTTATGCCGTCACCACCCTGCTGCCAATACTGGCTGCCGCTACGTTTATTGGGTTAATACTCGGCATTATTCGTCCACAGAAAAAATCCCGCACCTATATGCTATATAGAGTTCATACAAAAAATGAGGATGGGCTTTGCTTTGTCATCGAAATGCGCAGTGTAAAGCAAACTAACAAGATCCTGATTAATGCGGGATTTGCACTAAACCGTCTATAAGCATTTATCCTTAAGTACACAACGATTTTAAACAACACCTTTTTTTATTTTACACGTTTATAGTTAACAGTTTCTGTATGATTAGCCACTCGGTAATCCGGCTAGTTATGGGTAATTCAGGTAAAATTAACCACCCTGTTCGTATGGTAAATGAACACTAATTACAAATATACTGTGAAAAATCTGAATAGTTGATTAGTGTTCATGGTAAAATACGGCGTAGGAACATATGGAAAATCACGAGTAAACAACAGAGAAGGTTATGCAGTCATGAAATCGTGTAATGTATTGATTAACAGGAAAATAGTAGCCCTTTTTACTGGGGTGCTGGCATTTTTAGTACTCTCAAGTGCAAACTCAGCTATCACCAAAAAAGATAAATTCGAATCTATGACCTTTTTTGAGGCGGGGCACGTTAGACCCGCTGTAGCAGCTCGTCGATACACCTCTATTTTTAAAACCAAGAGCACCCGGTACATTTATACCCAAGTAAGATTCAAGAACAATTTTGGAAAAAAACATACCCTTAACCTTCGGGCTGAATATTACCGACCTGACGGATCATATATGGGCGGACCTGAAAAGAGATTTACAATGAATGGCGACTGGAATAGTGGTAGCTACATTCTAGCCTGGGGTTGGAGTAAAGCTGGAAACTGGCAACCAGGAAAGTACAAAGTCAAAATCTACTATAACAAGCTGCTTGTCGCTGTCCAATATTTCACGGTAAAGCCTGGCGGTTCTGCTCCAGTTGCTCCTGCTACGCTTGCCGCCACAAAAACGCAAACACCGCCACCTGCGCAGAAACAAATTGCACATACAAACTCCAATCCGGCCAGCACCCAGCAAAACAAACAGCCTTTGCATTCTGGTCGTACGGGGACGCAACAACAAATACCGCCGCAAAGAGTGCATGCTAATGACAAACGACCTAATTTGCTGGCAGCCACTGAAAAATTTACGCATCAGCAAAAACCAGTCGCATCAAGTACTAATCTTCCCAAACCTAAGCTAGTTGGCAAAGCACCTGGCCATGTTTCTATATGGGAAGTTGAAAATAAAACACCTTACTCGTTACAAATTAGCTACAACAAACAAGGTATCGGAAATTCAATTCACATTGCCCCCTATACTATTAAAAGTATTTATTTAAGCGGTGGCAACTATAGTATCCGCGGCAAATTAAGCAAAAAATCAATAGGGTCTTTTTCAAGGCAACATTATTTCTCACACGGCAGCAAATATCTTAGTTCTTTTTTCATCAGAAATCCCCGGCCAGCACATGGTTATACACAACCTGGGCGACATGGCCAGCAAACCAACTCGCAGCGACAACCAAGTCAAGAGCGTGGCGGACAAACGCGCGATGTCGACCATGCAAAAACAGGATCGCATCACCAGGGACAAGGGTATGGTGGTTACCGTTAATAGTAAGTATTAATATTCGACTATACCGAAAATTAAAAAGCGGCTAACTTAGCCGCTTTTTTTATCTAAAGAAATTAATTCCTTAACTAGAATAGTGATATTATCAAAAACCTGCGGGTTTAATTACCTGTGAACTGCGGTTACCCTTTTTAGTGAATATTGGGGTATCATTAAGCCTTCTGTAAAATGTAGGATATATTATGCGCGTTCAATTTTTAGGACTGTGTCTAGTATTCAGTATTCTGGCAGCTTGCTCCAGTGTCTCCGACACGGAAATAAAAAAACATATTATAGGCACATGGGCATGTTATAACGGTGATATTACCCAGTCAGGCACTACTTTTTTCCGTAATGGCAACATATCATCCTATTTCGTTGGCGATAAAAATAATAAAACTCAAATCGAATCTATACGCCATTATGAAAAGGGCACCTATCTAATCGCTCGAGATGTTATTGTTACCAAAATAACCTACTATGCATTACCTAAAGGTAAAAGAACGGGCACCCGAAAAAAATCGGCGATACTAAAGTATGTTGTTGACGCAATCGATAAGCACACCCTGCACATGCACCGTACAACCAAGTCAAATACCACGTTGAAAATAACTTGCAATAAAGTATATGAGCCACGTATCGGAATGTATCTTAAGGACTTTATGGCGGGTAAAGATATTTCACCATCCACGCTTAAAGCACCCAAAGATACTTACATCAGTAATCTGGTGAAACAAAGACAAAAGTTGACTGAAAACATTAACACGATAAAAGAAACGCTTTACCACCGTCGTGTTCAGGGAGATTTACTAGAAACAATTGGTAAGGCATCGACGAAGAACGCATTAGTGACTGGCATTATCGGGCAACACCTTAATTATGAGGTATCAGGCATTACTATCGACAAAGACGCCGTAGAAGAACTAACACGTAAACTAAAAAAATCACCCTTTTTCCAGAATGTTTCAGTGCTGGAAAACCTTTCATTTAATATTATCGCCAAAAATAATAGCCTGAATAAAAATCAAAAGCTCTATGAGTTCAGAATAAGCTTGATCGTTAGCTCACCCAGCGGCCTGGTCTACCGACCTGAAGCCCCAGGTGAAACCCCAGAAACGCGCCGCAGCCAAGAGGCAGCCTCCCGTCGCTCCCGCGACAAGTTTAATTCCGTGTCCAAGGTGCTCGTGCAATCGGCTAGTATCGAAAATGCTTTATTGACTTTGGCTAAAATAAAGGACAAATCCGGTATCCGCTTTGTTAAATTTAAACCTGAACCGGAAAGCGAAACCACCAAAAACCATAAAATTACGATTATACCCGTTAGTATCGAAATTCGCGGCAGCTACCAACAGATCACGCATTTTTTAAAAGCGTTGTCCAAGCACCCTCAACTACTTGCACTTTATGGAATACAACTGGAACACTCTTCTAGTAAAAGCAGCAAAGAACTCTCTTTAAATGCGCAACTAAATATTTATAAAACTAGCTCGAAACCAGATATTGTGTTAAATAACTATGGTGCCAGATTTCCAACGGTACTCAGCACGGGTCTTAAATACTCAGCCGGTACACAATCTCCAGACCCTTTTAGTACGGCTTCTCTTGATTATGCAGCATATCGGTCGCGAAATATCCCCTGTCGCACTGCACAAGTTGTCAACGACTTATATAAACTTCGATTTATCGGTACCGTAAAAAACAGAAATATCGCACATGCAATAATCAAATTACCCAACCAAGCCGAACGACAATTTGCTCCCGGCAGTTGTGTCGCCAGAAGCACAAGACTGGTACAGATATTCGGCTCTAAGATTATATTAAAAGAAGCCATACAAGCCAATGATGGAAGCTTTAGCACGCGAACAGTTGTTTTACGTACTCAAACCAGCAGATAGCTGAGGCTATAATGTAACGATAGCGATCTTAGTGAATTTACATTCATTATTTTTATAATAAAAACAATTGCGGAGGAAACAATAGTGAACTATATAGACACATTAACATCAAAAGGATTGAGCGTACCCCAATGTTATTTAACCTTTAGAGAAGACGAAGACTTCGAAGAATATAATGGAATGATATACCCAGGACTCGATAAAGACTGTTATTCAGAAACCACAGAGTTGTATTTTGACTGGGATGAACATATGTTAGAGGAACTGTATGATGACGACATTCCCAACCTAATCCCAATTGCAATACTGCATGATACCGAATTAGTAGATGATGCCTATTTAGCAATCAATATCGATGATGAAAAATGTCACGTAGTCCATTGCGAAATTGACGCTGAAAGCAATGAGGTCGAGACTGATACGATCGCTGACTCAATTACCGATTTTCTTGAGTTACTGGAGCACCCTGAAGAAAATTATATAAACTACATCGAAAAAAAATATACTGTCACTTTACCACAGCGTTATAAAAATTTTATTCAATCATATGAATATATGACCTATAATGGCAATATGAAATTTGATGACAATAAACTCTATTTTGATGAGTTTCCAAACCTTCAATGGGCAGCAGAGCAGTTTAATGAAGACAAGCTTGAATGGCTACCATTAGCCTCTATCGGTGAAGACCATAATGAATACCAGGATACGATCGTTGTAAAAATCGATGACGAAAACCTACCGGTATATTTTATAAATAGTGAAGAGACTCGCTTGTTAGCCAGTTCGCTTTCTCAGTATCTCGACGCCTCTGACTTGCAACAATCAAACCAGGCTGATGAATCCAACGTTTAAACTCTTTAAGCCAACCATTGCAAAAGTAATTGTCTTTGCATTGCTTGCTTCCTATTTTTTAATCGATAAAACAATAACGACATCCGTGTCCAGCGAACAAGCGTGCCTGCTAAATACACCCTTTACCACAAGTTTTGGCTTTCCTGTTATTTACTATACCCGCAGCCAATTGCAGCCACCCTCATTTGATCTTGGACCGCTGGTGTTTGACCTGTTCATTTTTATGATTGTTGCCAGCCTATTAGTATTTTTGTTCAATTATTGCCGAAGTATTTTTGTCGATAACAAGACTAAGGAAAAACTAATTGTAACGTCCGTGTTTGTTAATTTGTTACTAATATTCTATGTTGTAGTCAATGTCGTCGGCGAACCCTGGCTGGTCAACGCGGTCAAATATCAAAAATTTCGCTCTGTTAAATTACTACTGCTAGCCGGCGTGAGCGCGAATAGCGCTAACGCCAATGGGAACAGTTTTGCTTTAAAAGAGGCCGCACTCCTGTCTAATGTTACACTGGTCTCACAATTACTTGCGTCTGGAGCTGACCCGAGAATTACTGATAAAGCTGGTATTTCTCCTTTACATATAGCGGTTAAAAAAAATTCTGGTAAAATAATTAAACTGTTATTAAAAAATGGCTTCGATCCAAATTTACGTGACAAGGATGGCAAGGCCCCTCTGCACTATGCCTGCAGTTTGGATTCTGTAAAGCTCCTGCTCGCAAGTGGTGCAAATCCTGAAATCAAAGACAAGTACGGTAAACTGGCCCAAGAGTTTATTAGCAATCAGGATGCCGTTAAACTACTTAGCAATCTTACTGAAAAAAATGCCGATAAAGACCAAATGACCGCAAAAGAGTTAGTCACAGCCGTTAAGAAAAATGGCGACAGTACACAAAATTCGATTAAGTCACCTAAATTAGAAACTCTGACTGAGAAATCAGTGAGTAATAACAGTGAAGCTAATGCAAAAAAATTGTCTACCTCCGATAAATCAGCATCAAAAGGCACACTAGACTTAAAACAGCCCACAAAAAAACTTGAGTGTACTACATCAATCGGCGGCAGCCTGATTAGACAGGGTAAGTCATATTCCATCACAAAAGATAAAGCCGCCAATATTATCGCCTACAAAGGCGGAAAGGGCTTTGTCTTTGCACAATGTGAGAAAAGCGGATACTTTCATTTATTACTGCAAACCGACAAACACAACTGGAAAACGTTTACTAACATTACCAACAACAAGGATAAAAATGCGCCACTGCTTGGTGATAAAAAACAGGACTTAATTATCAATTTTGACATGCCGACTGGCAAAGGTGAGCTAAGGTGGTACTTTTCTACTAGCAAAATTTCAGATCTTGTTAATGCTGTTAATAGCGATAAATTGTACTGGATCGAGAATAACAAGCTGATTATTAAAGAAGTCAAAAATGAGGTTAAGAAAGAAGCTAAAAACGAAACTAAAAACGAAGTTAAAAAAGACATTAGCACCTTAAACAGTAATAAAGCTCAGTAAATTTTTCTAACGCACAAATTTCTAGAGACTATCGCCACTGATCGGCTATACTATTTTATAATCTGACAGGTATACACATGCATAAATCGCTGAATTTTTTTGTTGTCACTATCATTTTTACTTTATTCGCGCCGCAAATACTCGCCGCAAATTTTCAGAAACCTATAGAACTCGGAAACCATGTCTTTAACTCGATTAAATTAAATCAATTTAAATTATATGACCTACGTTTTATAAGTAAATCTGATATCGAATATTTTAACGCAAGAAAACTGGATTTTTTTAAAAAAAATTCCAGTAAATCAGAGATCAATAAAATCCAACAAACCCAAAAAAACGATATATCCAAATTTCCATCTCGCCGAAATATTAATTTGCTCGCCGCTAAAAAGTCGTTTGAAAAAGTAAGAGTCAAGGCATTAAAAGAAGGCGTCAAGTGGAAAAATGCGAAATTTAAAGGAGTGCAGTTAGAAAATCAACGCCGAAAATATGGAATTGAATCTGCAGACCTATTTATCACTTTTACTACCGGTAAAATTAACTACGTCATAAAAATAAAGAACTGCCTAAAGCTAAAGCGGGGCTGGATCCTCTCTGACAAACTCCATTGGGACGGCAAAGGAAAATAGAATATTCACTAAAGAATGAAAATCTAAGTTCGCCGTAAGTAACTGGAAATACAAAAAAGTCAAAATTTAGAAAGTGTTCCCACTCGATACCACCCTTTATATCAGTCTATATAATGCAATAGGCTGTCTTAAGCCAATATCATCAGCGACTGGCTAGGTTTGCACCGATATCACTATAGCTCATACAGCGGGTGTTTATACGATGCTTGCTACTCCACTAACTTCGAAGGTAATAAATCGAGTTATGGGCATAGCGATACGAACCAGCTGGCAGGGGCAGTGCTATCAAGTGTTTTGGGTAGAATAAAAAAGGCCGCTTTAAAAAGCGGCCTTAAATTTACTCAATGTCGAAATTATTCAATAATTTCAAGTTAACATATTAATGCTTATGACCGTGATGGTCATGTCCTGGCTTATGGTGATGATGTTTATGACCTTTATGATCACCTTTATGATCATGCCCATCTTTATGACCATGTGCACCGTGATCGCCATGTCCACCACTATGACCAGCATAATGATGCTTATGAGCAATCGCCTGCGGATGATGCGGTGTCACTTGCTTATGCGTATAGTAGTGTTTACGTGGTTTTTTGTGTACATGAGTAGGAATATGCGCAACTCTCTTAGTATGAATTACCCACTTACCATGCAATTTCTCGACAATATAATGCTTACGAGGTTTGTGATGTTTCTTAACATGATGTTTTGCATGATGCTTCGCGTGATGCTTCTTAACATGATGTATTTCATGATGCTTCGCGTGATGCTTCTTAACATGATGTTTTGCATGATGCTTCGCGTGATGCTTCTTAACATGATGTTTTGCATGATGCTTCGC
>QILK01000112.1 GCA_003233345.1 Gammaproteobacteria bacterium
GCTGCCTCCCGTAGGAGTCTGGGCCGTGTCTCAGTCCCAGTGTGGCTGATCGTCCTCTCAGACCAGCTACGGATCGTCGCCTTGGTAGGCCGTTACCCTACCAACAAGCTAATCCGACGTAGGCTCATCCAATAGCGTGAGGCCCCGAAAGGTCCCCCACTTTCCTCCATGGAGATTATGCGGTATTAGCCCGACTTTCGTCGGGTTGTCCCCCACTATAGGGCAGATTCCTACGTATTACTCACCCGTCCGCCACTCTACTCACACCCGAAGGTGCTTTCACGTTCGACTTGCATGTGTTAGGCATGCCGCCAGCGTTCAATCTGAGCCAGGATCAAACTCTTCAGTTTAATCATTGCAGTTACTTGTGGTAACCAATCTTGGCTCGACGAATTACTCAAAAAAATTTCTGAGTGATTACATCGAATAACTCTATGCAATTGCATTTAGATATTGATGCAAGCACCCACACAAATTGTCTGATATATTTTTAAAGAACAAAATCGAGCAATTTTCTCGATCTGGACAGATATTATAGAAGCAAATCTGTCTAATTTCCATCACTATGAGTATAGAAATTTTTACGCTTTGTAAGAAAAACAGCTTTTTACGTCGGTTCAGTCTCACAAAGAGATGCGCATTATACGCGTCTTTTGCTGCTCGTCAACGGATAAATACAAGTTTTTCAAACAAAGTTTGTTAATGTAAAACAAACCATCAAAACTTGATATTTATGCTTTTAAAAGCAACACTGGATAGTTCCGAGAGACTCAGTCTAGTACATAAATCCAAATTGTCATGGTTATTTCCAATTATTTCGCCGCTCACGACTTGCCTGAACAAATTTGCCTATGACAACGATGATGTAAGCGAGGTCAGATGATTGTAATACGCGCAAATTTACGCTTACCAACCTGAAAAACATGCGTGGTGCCAACAGTAAACAACAACTTAGGATCTTCAATCTTCTGCTGATCGATTTTGACAGCCCCCTGCCTTATCATTCGCGTTGACTCACTAATGCTTTTGGTTAAACCAGCACTTTTAAGGATTTGCCCGACCATCGCCGAGCCATCTGCCGCAGAGACATCTACCTCTGGCATATCATCGGGCAATTCACCACCACGAAATCGCTTGATAAAATTTTCCGTTGCCCGTACAGCATCACTGCGACTATGAAATCGTTCAACAATTTCCTCGCCCAATAAAAATTTCACATCACGTGGATTCTTGCCCTGCCTGACCTCGGATTTCAATGCCTTGACCTGAGCCTCGGTTTTAAAGCTCAACAGTTCAAAGTATCGCCACATCAAGTCGTCTGAAATTGACATTATCTTGCCAAACATCTCATCGACAGGCTCACAGATACCAATATAGTTATTAAGCGATTTGGACATTTTTTGTATTCCATCAGTTCCTTCCAACAAGGGCATGGTTTGAATCACCTGAGGTACCTGACCGACCTGTTTTTGCAGTTCCCGGCCAACCAATAGATTAAATTTCTGATCGGTACCACCCAATTCTACGTCCGCACGGATTTCAACTGAGTCGTACCCCTGAAGCAATGGGTATAGAAACTCATGAATGGCGATTGATTGGCCAGAGGTATAACGTTTATTAAAGTCATCACGTTCCATCATTCGCGCCACATTATATCTTGCGGCCAGCTGAATCAGATCAGCAGAGGTCATCTTGCCCATCCAGGCAGAGTTAAAAAGTACCTGCGTTTTTTCAGGATCGAGTATTTTAAACACCTGCTCCTTAAAACTGATGGCGTTAGCCTTGATCGCTTCCGGGGTCAATGGCGGACGCGTAGCACTTTTACCCGTTGGGTCACCTATCATTGCGGTGAAATCACCGATCAAATATAAAATTTCATGACCGAGATCCTGAAAATGCTTAAGTTTGTTGATTAAAACCGCGTGGCCAAGGTGTAAGTCCGCTGCGGTCGGATCAAACCCGGCCTTGATGCGCAATGGCTTCCCCTGTTTTAGCTTGTCGCGCAATTCATCGAGCAAAAGTATTTCCTCGCTGCCCTGCTGGATAATTTTTAGCGCATCGTCGACCTGTGACATTTAAATACCTATTGTGTTTTTAGTGGCTTGCTTAAATTTGACATTGGAAATATTTTACTTTTTTAGCTAACAAGGTTATTTTAACTATAATAAACAAAAAATGTAATGGCACACAAGCGTGGCTTGTTCACACGGATTTGCGCTGGAGTGACCGCTTACAGGGACGACTCCAGATTCATTAATAAAAACTTAACGGGCTGCTGGTATATGTTACGCGATTATAAACACTTGGCGGAATTCCCTTTACCTCATCACCAACAAAACCGTTATAAAAACGTTAGCTATCTGAGCCAAAAGCGCAGATCCTATTGGACACGCTTAATATTTTTTACCACCGCGGTTTTTTTGATCGGGGGGGCTATATTGGTTAATCCAGTTTCAAACGCGCGACAGGCCAATACCATTGAGTATTTAATATTTTATACAAGCAACAATAATACAGCCCATAACCAAACCCCGTTATTATGGCCACCCGCTGAAACTGGAAATGAGTTAAAGCCGTTATCTGCTCGCCTTAAATCGCCCAACAACCAACATCATTTGAAACCGGAACCGGGCAAATGTGCGAACCCATTGGCCACTGCCGGACAAAATCATCTACTCTACGACAACAAAAAATTTGCGCTAATTAACAATACCAACCGCAAGCAAAACGAATGTGAAAGCACCGTCACGGCCCATTCAACCGCCTCTACTCACAAGCTTGATGGCGCTGCCATTCAAGGTTTAAAGCAAGTGGCGAAAATACTCGGTCGCAAATCAGCCAAAACCTTGAGTCCAACGCCTATCAGTCAACGCAACTTATCTGAATATTCATTTGCCCAGGGAACAATATACTCCTCGCTGTTTGTCGCCGGTAAAAAAGCCGGCCTGACAAGTAACCTGATACTGGAGATGGCAACTATCTTTGCCTGGGATATCGATTTTGCACTCGACCTGCGTAAAGGCGACCGATTTGTCGTCATTTATACTAAAAATAAAATATTAGCCGCTTCCTTTACTAATCGCGGTCAAAAACATGTCGCCATTCGTTATACTGATAAGCAGGGTAGAACTGACTATTACTCGCCGCAAGGACACAGCCTGCGTAAAGCCTTTTTAAGAACCCCGGTAAAATTCAGTCGCATCAGTTCGCATTTTAATTTAAAACGAAAACACCCGATATTAAATCGAATTCGAGCTCACCGAGGTGTAGACTACGCAGCACCAACAGGGACACCTGTGCGCGCAACTGCCAATGGAAAAATTATTTTTCGCGGCGTCCATGGTGGCTATGGCAAAACAATTATCATTCGCCACCAACGTAAATACAGTACACTATATGCCCACCTGTCACGCTATCATAAAAAAATTCGTTCTGGTCGCCGTATTCAGCAGGGTGAGATCATAGGTTATATCGGTTCGACGGGTCTGGCGACTGGCCCCCATCTGCATTATGAATTCAGAATTAACGGCAGACACCGGAATCCACTAACCGTTAAATTGCCGAAAGCCATTGGCGTTAACAGACGCCAGCTAAACGCTTTCAGAAGAAAATCGCGGGTTGTTTTAGAACAGCTGGCACGCTTACAGGGCAAACACACTGCCTTGTAAAGTAGCCCAGACTTCGCGCAGCGAATGCCGGGAAAAAAGAATAGGACTCGAAATTCAATTACAACAGGCGTATATGCAAGATAGTCGGTAGCTAACTAAGACTAAGGAATAATAGGATGCTCGCCCTCCCGGCGTTCGCTGCGCGAAGTCCGGGCTACCTAGCGCTGGTCAATTGGAATATAGGTACGCGCGCTATGACCGATATAAACCTGTGTTGGACGAAAAATCCGGTTATCTTTTAGCTGCTCTCGCCAATGCGCTAACCAACCCGTGGCGCGGGCAACAGCAAATATTGCTGTAAATTGATCGGTCGGTATTCCCATTTCTGTATAGAGTATTCCAGAATAGAAATCGACGTTGGCGTATACACCTTTTTTGGCTAGCCGGTCTTCACAAATATCTTCTACCACCTTGGCCACTTCAAACATAGGGTTCACACTATTGCCACGTGCACTGACTAAATCCTGCACCAGTCTCTGAAGAATCTTCGCGCGCGGGTCCTTGGTTTTATACTCCCGGTGCCCCATACCCCAAATTACTTTTTTCTGCTTCAATCTCGAATCTATGTATTCTTCCGCTTTATCTGCACTCCCAATCTCGGTGAGCATCTCTACTACTTTTTGATTGGCACCGCCGTGCAAAGGACCCGACAAGGTTCCAATGGCACCGGCAACTACATTATAGGGGCTCGCCAGCGTTGAACTGGTAACCAAGACGGAAAAAGTTGAAGCATTGATTGTATGCTCAGCATGTAATATCAAGCAAACATCCAATATTTTAGCCAGTAATTTATCCGGCTCTTGGCCATTGAGCATATAAAGAAAATTTTCAGCATAGGTCAGATCTGATCTTGGCGCAATTGGATCATAACCATTACGTATATATTGCCACATAGCTACAATTGTCGCCATTCGGGCAATGATTTTAACGGTCATATTATGAACGTAATCCAAATCCCCACCCGAGCCTCCACTGGTCAAGTATTCGTTCCCGGGATAAAACATTCCCAGACTAGCCACCGCTGTCTGTAACATATCCATAGGATGCCCGGTCGCAGGCAGGTTTTTCATCAACTCACGAACGTGATACTTAACCACGCGATTGGAACGCAATTGGGTATCAAATTCAGTCAAGGAATGTGCGGACGGCAGCTCGCCATCGAGTAGCAATAGCGTTGTTTCCTCAAAGCTACTGTTTGCGGCTAACTGTTCTAAAGGGTAACCACGATAAGTTAGTATGCCTTTTTCACCGTCTATATTCGATATATTGGACTTAGTGGCAGGTACGCCTGCCAAGCCTGGCAGATATTCACTCATAGTTATCTCCGAGCCTGTTAACTTCATCACTTTTGTCATAATAAATACACACTGTTTAAGCGTTATTAAGGATATTATGGAAGCCGAACATGATACTGATTTCCGGATGGAAAAAATAGAGTTTTTGCCAAAGAATCAGCGTTTGAATCTTTTGCTTATATTTACAGCAGTCGAATGCTCGCTTTGGTGCCGCGAACCTAGGCCCGTTTTATTGATAGATAGTAATAAAGGTCGATACACGAATTTTACACAGAAAATGAAGAACCGCAGCCACAGGTGGTTTTTGCGTTTGGGTTGTTAATAACAAACCGTGATCCCTGTAAATCCTCAATATAATCTATAGTTGCACCGGATAAATATTGAATACTCATTGGATCCACTAAAAGTGAAACACCCTCTCTAACGATCTCAACATCACCTTCAACAATATTTTCATCAAACTCAAAACCATACTGGAAACCCGAGCAACCACCGCCGGAAATAAACACCCTGAGTTTAAGATTGGAATTGTTCTCTTCCACAATCAGCTTTTTTACCTTAGTCGCTGCTTGATCTGTAAATTCAATATTTTCAGCTGCTTGTGCCACTATCAATACCTTTCATTGGTGATATTTAGTCTGAATTTAAACCTATACGGAAGAATAGTCGGATACTAACCCTGTTATCTCTAGTTATCCCCAGCTATCTCAACAGTAAATAATAAAATACTAATATGAACTATAATATAACCCAGTAAAATTATCCACTATTATCCACAGATTTAGGCTTGTTAATCGCCACTGAAGAATCTGACAACAATTTGGGCTGATCATTTGTTCTGTTATTTTCAACGGAATGCACCAGATTGCCATTAACTTCAGCGCCCATCGTCATTTCGATTAACTTATAAAATACATTACCCACCACTTTCGCCCGTGAAGCAAGTTCAATTCGCTCAAATGCCTGTACATCGCCACACACACTACCATCTAATATGATATGCGGCACTTTTACCTCACCCTCAATACAGCCCTTTTCACTCAGTGTCAAAATGGAATCTGAATTGGGCTCGGCATAGACATTACCGACCACCTTACCATCCACATGTAAACCGCCCGTAAACCTCACATCACCCGTGACTTCGGTGTTTTGCCCGATTAATGTATCGATCTTTGCAACGGTATTATTTTTCTTACCACCCAACATACTTGTCTCCTTAAAAAGTAGATTTTCGCCAACTGATTCGCTTTTCTAACCATCATTGACTGCTGCCTCTTCTCCGGTCTGGTATTACTTTTACTCGAGCGCTGCGTGGTTTAAAACCCATGGGCAATTTTAACTTGCCTTCAAATATTTTAGATACTTTGTATTGATATCAAACTTATGTATATATAACCTAGTCTGGCCTCTTAAGAACTTGACTTCGGCCAGCTGATTCGCTTTTCGATACTTCGTTGACTCCTGCCTCTTCTCCGGTCTTGTATGACTTTTACGCGAGCATTGCGTGGTCTAAAACCGGCGGGCAATTTTAATTTGCCTTCAAATGTTTTTAAATATTTCATTTGGAAGTTCATCTGTGATTCCGATAACGATGAAACATCTTTTAAACTAAAAACTTTCCGACTACCTTGGCGATCCTGGCCACTTATATATAAATTGACCACCCCACGAATGGTACTATGACGACCCTTTAAACCATGAATCTGAATCAAGGTCACTTTATAATAATACAATCCGTTCTCAGCACCTGGATCAATCTGAAAACTATGTATATGCAAGCCTCGATGGCCTTTATTCGTTAAAATACTTTGATAGAATTTTAACTGTTCGCTTAAATCGAAATTTTCCTTTTTCGAATCCCGAAAAAACTGCTTAACACGCGTATGTGCATGTGCGTCAATTCGACTTAGACTTTCCAGCCGTGCAATTTCGGTTTGTAAATTTTTAATCTCCAACTGCTGCTTCTTTACACGTTTTTTTAAGGCGACAGCCCGTTGTAACAAACCAACATTTTTGGATTTATCGTAGTGGAGATCAAGGTCGCCAACGTCATAGCCAATTTTAAAAACAACGGCAAAGCCAACGCTAAGCGCAACGGCAATGACGGCCAACCACATAAACATTTTCCAAGGATTATATTCCTTGATCACCAGATTTTTAGGGCGGCTTCTTCTACCGCTGGGTGACCTGGTAGCAGGCAAGGTTCGGCTTGATTGTGGTCCAGGTGTGTTCGGTCGTTTCACTGGTAACCCTTTTTACTGTATTAATTTATTGAATCAATTTCATCGTAACAATTTTGAACAGGTGAAAGATCACTGCTCTGTAAACATTACGTTGTCCCTTGTTATCCATTACCTGATTCAAGTTATTGCATTTAAAACATAAAAATCTATCCGCTGGCTATGTCTGTGACACCACCCATCGAACAATTTAAGCTGCTCACCTTTACCCTTAGGGACTTAAAGGTGCAATATCCAAGCCAGCGGACTCGTCAAAACCAAACATCAAGTTCATGTTTTGAACCGCCTGCCCCGCCGCTCCTTTAACCAAGTTATCAATCACTGACAATACCACAACAGTATCACGATTTTGAGGCTTATGAATCGCGATTCGACATATATTTGACCCCTTGACACTTTTAGTTTGCGGATGGTCTCCGAGATCAAGAATATCGACAAATGGCTCGTCGACATACCTGTCTTTAAATGCCTGATGAATAGATTTAAGATCTAAGTCCTTGTTTTTCAGCTCTGCATAAAGCGTTGCCTGTATCCCTCTGACCATCGGCACTAGGTGCGGAACAAAAGTCAGCCCTACTGGCAGACCAGAGACAGTTTCCAAAGTTTGCCTTATTTCTGGCAAATGACGGTGGCCGCTTACCGCATATGCGTGGAAATTTTCACTAACTTCACTCATCAAACTACTAACAGCAGCACCACGACCAGCACCGCTCACACCCGATTTTGCATCAACAATCAGGCGCTGGCAATCCAGCCAACCTTTTTCAATTAACGGTAAAAATCCCAGGGTTGTTGCCGTCGGATAGCAACCTGGATTGGCAATAATTTGCGAATTACGAATAATTTCCCGGTTAATTTCCGGTAATCCATACACCGCGTCCATTAACAGCTCAGGCGCTTCGTGTTTCTGTCCGTACCATTGCTCCCACTCATGAACGTCCTTTAATCGAAAATCAGCGGCAAGATCAATTATTCTAACACCCGTATTGTGCAACTCGGACGCCATTTTCATCGCCGTGCCATTAGGTGTTGCAAAAAAAACAAGATCACAAAGCGTCAAAACAGAAAGATCCGGTTCACTAAATTCAAGATCAAGCAATCCCCTCAAGCTTGGAAATAACTCGGAAACCGGTCTTTTTACTTCGCTGCGCGAGGTGATCACATTGAGGCTGACTTCCGGATGCATAACCAGCAACCGAAGCAATTCAACGCCCGTATAACCCGTGCCGCCAACGATTCCAACTTTAATCATAACTCACCTGAAACTTAAAAATTCGAATGAACAATTTAATGCGTATTTTACGGTATATTACTGGCAGATTAAAGAACTCGCCCTTTATTGCTTTTAAAAATCATTACCACAACCTGTATCTTCGGTCTTGGCACTCCCATTGCTTTAATCGGCCCAACACTTTTTATCGGCACCCTTGTCGGGTTGCTGATAGGGATATTAACCAAAATGATTATAACTCACCCTAGCACCAAATGTTATTGCCTTGTGCGGATTATCATCATTGCCGGATTGCGAGATATTAAAACGTTAACAGATAAAACACCACTAGAACTGGTTGGAAATGCGTTAGATAAAAAAACAAAATGGATTGTTATTTTAAACGATGCTAAACCAATCGCAATTATGCCTGGCGTTGGCCTGGCCAGAAACCCTACCCGGAAGTTCTATCCAGAAGGTCTATAGAGATAACTCAAAACCAAGACCATTCCAGACTTCGTGAATAGTTACAATTGCTTGAAATCCCAGCAAAAAATTTGCAACTGGAACCCCTATTTTTGGTATTTTGACACCTGCGCAAATAGAAGCCTGCTACTATAAAGGTGTTTAGCACCAAAAAATTTTGTTAGAATAGCGCCTTTAGCAAGCTGAATATGCAATATGCATTGGATAAAAGCGTTTCACATAATATTCATGGTTACCTGGTTTGTAGGTCTTTTTTATCTGCCCAGGCTTTTTGTATACCATGCACAGACTGAAGATGTATTGAGTCACGACCGGTTTGTGGTAATGGAACGTAAGCTCTTTATCATTATGACGATTGGAGCAGGCCTGACATTGCTATTTGGGTTTTGGTTGCTTTTTCAGTTACCGAAGATTCCAGCCTGGTTAACAGCCAAGCTAATAGTCGTTGCCATATTAGTAGCGTATCATATTTATTGTTACCGGATACTGGTGCATTTTGTTCGCCAACAAAATTCTCGGTCGCATATTTTTTACCGGTGGTTTAACGAAGCACCAGCGCTTTTGCTAATTGTAATTGTCCTGTTGGCAGTCGGCAAACAACAGCTGATTTAAAAATTTTTACGGAAGGGTTTATTCATGTCTAGAATGGTTCAATGTGTTGTTTTAAAACAAGAGGCCGAGGGGCTAGAGTCACCACCACATCCTGGCGAGCTAGGAATACGTATCTACGAAAGCGTCTCTGCTGAAGGCTGGAAAAAATGGCTCGAGCACGTCACGATGATTATTAACGAAAATAGTCTGAACACGGCTGATACCAAGGCACTTGAGTTTGTCGAAAAACACATGCTTGGTTTTTTATTTGAGGAAGGCGAATTTTCCGGGGATCAGGGTTTCCAGCCACCACGGCAAAAAAAATAGCTTGATAGTTGTTTTTTCTGGAACAGGATACAGACGTGCCATGGGTACCCGTTAATAGCTTATTTGCCTGGATACAACGGCACTAGCTTCGACAAATTTTCCATTTTACGCTCTGAGTTTCTACGTCTTGCCTGATCAAACAGCTTCCAAAACTCATTGCCAGACCAGTTTTGCACTGCACCACTGTTATCGCTAGTGCCGTAAACTATTTTATTTAAATTAGTAATTTGTGTTTTGAGATCAGTGCTATGCAATCGTAACGATATTTCTGTCAAATCTTTTGGCAGATTATCAGGCCACCGCTTGTAAGACCAGTTTACCAACGCATGTCTGCAATCGGCCGGTTTATTTTGCGCACATGCAGACTGAATTGAACGCAATGCCGCTTTTAACGTTTTCGCTTGCTTGGCATCTGCCGCAATCTTTGCACCAGCAATCTCCTCCCCAGGCCGACGACTCTTTTGCCACCACAGATACATTGTCGCAAACCATGCAAGCGCAAATCCGCTGGCAATCCAGGTCCAGAAATTAGAAACCCAGGCCTTAGAAGCACTCGGTGATAGCGGATTACCCTGATTATTAGCCGCCGCATTTTTTTTCAACTGCCCAGGCAAGTTACCAGCACTATGGCCAGTACCTGCGCCGGGTACGACCCGAATAGTCCTGGCTGCTAAAGTAGCGGTCTCCATTTTATGGGTTTTTATATTCCACCAGTCTATTGATACAGCAGGAAACGTATAGGTCCCGGGTTTGTTAGGTATAATCGTTATTTCCTGTTTCCTTATTCCCGTTAACCGACCATAATGATTTTTGGTTATTAGCTTTGGCGTACTGGGATACTGATCAAGTCCCTGAATGGGCGGTAATGTTACTGGTGGCATCTGTTCGGCTGTCAGGCCTTTGGCTTCCAAGTGAATTTTTCGTGTTAGATTATCGCCGACTTTAACTTGTGACTTAAACCTTTGCCACTTTTCTTTAATAAATAAGCTCTCGGTAGGCAACCAATAGCTACCGGTAAATGCCGCTGGTTTTGCTTGTATTGGTATTGTAAGCGATTTTGTCGTTACCACTTTTCTCGTCACTGAATTTCCGGGCACCAACAAGAATATTTTCAGCGGTTGTATTTTCAATGTACCACTACGTTGGGGTAAAACGGTAAACCGGTGTGTCGTCACCCGGTAACGATTGCCGTTAATTGTTTTCTGATGGGGGAACGCTCTGCCCTGATCTTGTATTATCGCATCACCAGAAAGAATTTTAATTGACCCATGCTCTATGTCCTTGTCACGAAGTAACTTATTAGCGGGATAATATATCTTGACCAACACACCGACTTGCTGCTGTACATAGGGGTTACTGGCAGTCGCTTCTAATTCTGCAAAAAAACGTTTGTCTGACTTGGAGATTTTAATGGTCACTGACGGGCTTTGCCTATTTTTGATTCTAAGCGAGGGAATGACAAACACACCAACCTTGTTAGCACGCAACGTTAGTTTGAGCTCGCCTGCAAAAAGAAGTTTACCATTAACATATCGATTTTTGGGCACAAAATTCACCGCAACGATATGAAAATTCTTTTTAATGCCAAGAATCACTCCGGAATTCGTTCCAGAAAAATTCAGCCGGGTATTTCCGACACCGACGCCAGTAATCCCGTAGCGTATTGTAAAAATTTCCCCGACAACGACATGAGTAGGGTCCAGCTTAACTGATATTTTATTATTAGCAACGCTGTAACCACTAACTAACATCAATAACAACCCCGTTACTGCGGTTGCCATTCGTACAACATTTTTCAGCTTGTCTATCAATTGCATTATCATTTTACTTACCATTGCTGACCAGGAACGTTCTGACCGTAACCTCGGTCTGATTCCTCAGAATATGTTTTGAAAAACCTATTCCTTAACAAGCCACCGGGATCATCCGGTACACGCCTAAGCCATTGCTGAAACGCCTGATCCTGTTCTGAACTCGAATTTTTATTATCCGTAGGCTTGCCCGCCTTCTTCATTTTATTTTTTAGTTTATTGTCTTTCTCTTTACTCTTTTTGTTATCCGATGTTTTTTCTTTTTTAGCATTTTTGGCATCTGACGTCTTTTGATCTTTCGGTTTGCGCAGTGTGCTAGTAGAACTACCAGGCCCATCGCCATCAAAACCACCCTTTTGTCCGCCGCCTTTTTGATTCTGACTGGACGGCTTGCGAGTCAATCCTTTAGTCGCCTGTTTTTGCTGACGCTTGTTAGCCTGCCCACTCGACTTCCCCGTACCGGGCTCAGGACTATCTTGGCCTTTTTTACCTTGTTTTTGGCCAGCTTTTTTACTGTCCTTGTTGCCTCCCTTATAGTTCCCCTGTCGCTTTAGCAGTTCCTTTAATAGCTTGCGATTATACTTGGCATCTTGGTGATGCGGGCTAATCAATAGCGCCTGATCATAAGCCTTGATTGCCTCATTAATCATTCCCATGCGCGCCATGGCATTCCCTTTATTATAAAAACCATTGCTAGTTTTAATATGCTCCCAAAGTATTAGCGCTTCTTTTAAATTTCCAGCTTTATATAACGCCGCCGCTTTCCAAGCCGGATTGGTAAACTTTTTCGCCGCGTCTTCATAGCCTTTATTAGAATATTCTTTTTGCGCTTGCTGATTCTGGTTTAGCCAAAGTTGGTTCCACTCAAATGCATAAACCGCTTGCGGCATCGGTAGGAGAAAAATCAAAAAAACCATGATCCAACCTTTGCGAAAGGCTAAAGCGGCCAGTGGCAGTATCAGAAAAAACAACCAAGGCCCCTCTTCGTACCAAATATCAGCCTTAAAATCTAACAGCTTTAACGAAACTGAATTACCATTGCTCTTAAAATAATTGATAAAAGCATTAATATCAGCCCCGTCCAGAGTAATAGCGTGATACTGGCCATTGCCTGCATCAGCAATTTTTTTCATATAGTCAAAATTGGTTTTTGTCATCACGATTGATCCATTGTGAAAGACAAATCCACCCTGTGGTCTGGGAATCGGCGCGCCCCCTTTAGTACCAACCGCCAATACCGATACCCGAATATTTTCTTTGGCAAGCTTTCCCGCTTTTTCCACGAGTGTTCGATCCGTCACCTCATCTGAAATCAACAGTATTTCGCCTGAAGTTACTTCGGCATTTTTCATCAAAAAATAGGCCTTGTCCAAAGCCATTGCGGGCGCACTACCCTGAACAGGCATCAGGCTGGTTTCAATATCGCTTAGCTGCAACCTAATTGTTTCGATATCCTGGGTAAGCGGCGTCACGATAAACGCATGCCCGGCATAAACAACAAGTGCCGTCTGTCCGTCCCTGCGTCTATTTAAAAGATCTTCTATTTTCAATTTGGCACGTTTAAGCCTGGACGCCTTGATATCCATTGCATTCATAGATAACGAAAGGTCAAGCACGATGACCAATGGCGACTGGTTTGAAAAAAGCGGCTGCGGCAGCCTTTTCCAAGCCGGTCCTGCGGCTGCAAGCAAAGCCAGGACTAACGTTAGACTAAATAGTATTTCCGGTAACTTACTGAATTTCTGTTGACGACTGACCAATACATAGGGCAGCAAAGCGACGTCACATATTTTTTTCCATAAACCCTCGCCGCGATCTCGACTTAGCAAGTAGACTATCAAACCCACCAGTGGTATAAATCCGATAAGCCATAAGGGCCGAATAAAATGTAGACTTGACCAGCTGAAATCAGTCATGCGCCGTATGCTCCGATACAATTCTCGGTGTAATCCACAAAAACAACAAAGCAAATACCACCACCAGTAACCAATAAAATAATGCCATGCTGGGCTGGTACGGGCTATTTTTTACTTCGCTAGGCTCGTATTTATCTATCAATGCATAAATTTCGTCGAGCTCATTGCTATTCTGAGCGCGAAAGTATTTTCCACTAGTCAAAGAGGCTACTTTCCTAAGTGACTTCTCGTTTAGACTTTGCGAATGAGGTGAGCCAATCCCAATGGTATAAATAACCAGGTTAACCTGCCTGGCAATTTCAGCAGCCTTTTCCGGCAATAGAAGTCCGTCCGAATTTTTTCCGTCCGTCAATAATATCAACACCCGTTTTGACTTACCTTTTTTTTGCAAGCGTTTAACCGCAAGACCAATCGCATCGCCTATCGCTGTATTATCGCCTGCCATCCCTACCCGTGTCTCAGATAACAGTGTATTGATTATTTTGCTGTCAAAAGTAAGTGGTACGTACAGGTAAGCCCGGCTGCCAAAAACAATCAATCCAATTCGATCTCCTTTTCGGCGGCGAACAAATTTGGTAACCACATTTTTGGCGGCTGATAAACGGTCGATATAGCGTCCATTGTAAATAAAATCATCTGTCCCCATACTGCCAGATAAATCGACCGCCAACATCAAATCCCTGCCAGCAACTTTTAGATTTGAAACATAGCCCATCCATATCGGCCTGGCGCTGGCCGTTACCAAAAGCAACCAGATTAATATCGAGAACAGTAATTGCGGCCGATTAAGTTGGGAATAGTCGCTACCACCGGCAATGGATTCAAAGTCCTTAATTGACGGCGTGCGTAATGCGCTTTGATTAGACCGCGTTTTTTCCGGTAAAACCAACCACACCAAAATTGGCAAAGGTAAAAATAAAAACATCCATGGCCACTGAAAAACCAACACGCTATTTCACCCCCGCCTCAATTCGCTTTATACACAACGCATACAAATTTTTGACATTGATATCGACCTCACGTTGATACGGCGCTGTCGCCAGTACTTTTCCTGGGCCGTCGGTAAAGGGACGCCCCTTTAAACCCTGATCTAAAAATTGAAGCCACGGCTGTCCTGCTAGACCGGCAACCCCGCTCGGGGGATAATAAGACAAGCAATAACGTCTCATGATAATTGATAGTTTGCGCAAAAATTCGCTGGCATCAAGGTTTTTTTTGTAGCTTGAATATAAAACAGTGACCTCTTTTTTTGCGATATACCAAGCGCCTCTGTTTTTTCTTGCCACAAAAAACCAGGCAACTAAAATAATAAAAACTATTCCCAACAAGACCGCTATCCACCAGCCAATTGCTAATGGCCACGATGACACATCACCGGGCACATGAATGTCTTTCAAATAATCGGCTATGTCCGGCACAATGGAATACCTTGGCTCAGGGCTAATTGCAAAAATTCCGCCGGATTTTTATCGGTGGTACAGCTTGTCAAAAATATCCCCTTGATGCCGGCTATGCGTTCTATGTGTGCCAGATGCTTATTAAATCGCTCGCGATATAACGCGCGTGAACTTTTACTATAACCATTAAAAACCACTTCACGTGAACCATTAGTAACGTTATAGACACCGGCAGCAGGAATTTGTTTCTCAAGATCATCATAAGAAAAAACCAGTACAATTTCGTTACGCCGCGAAAGTTCGTGCAAATGCGCTTCCCCCACCTTATCCAGGCCGCGGAAATCACTTAATAAAAAAATAAGGCTGCCTGGGCGCACCACACGTCTTAGTCGGGTCAGCGCATGATTTAGCGTTTCCTGATGCGGTTGTTGCTCTGCGCCCAGAGCATGCTCCCATGCCTGATGACTTACCAATGTACGTAAATACTGAAAAACCGCGCGGCGGCCACTTTTCGGTTTTATTTCATCGTGATGGGTATCAGAAAATAACAAACCACCCAGTCGGTCGCGGTGGCGCAAGGAAACCCAGGCGATCAAAGCGGCGATTTGACTGACCAGAACTGACTTAAAAACACCTTTGGTCGCAAAGAACATATTGGCCCGCAAGTCGACGCAAACCTGGATAGGTCG
>QILK01000236.1 GCA_003233345.1 Gammaproteobacteria bacterium
GTATACCTGGCGGACTATAGGAATAATAAACGCAAATAGTATTCTCACATGGAGCGAAACTGCCAACGGATGGCTTTTTTAATCTAATTTAGTTGCCAAATAACTTCCATTCAGCTTATTATCCCTTAACAATCGCAATGAATAACCTATCACCAGGATGTTGCCAGGAGGATTTAACAATGCCTAACTATATTATTGCGCAAATTATATCTTTACTAATTATGTTTATAGGCTGGATTATTATTGTCGGAGGTAGCTTTGTCTCCATCATATATATCACCAAAGCAAAAATGCTCGCGGTATTACCAGCACAAGTCGGTATACTAGTCTCACGCGTGCCCGAGCTTGTCTTTTATCTTCCAGTCGCTGGTTTTGTCATTATCGGCTTACTCATTGTTGCATTAGGACACCTATTGCAAACATCGATTGATAATTCTAAATATTCTGCGGAATCAGTACAAATTCTAGAGTTAATGCGCGTCAAAGGATATTAACTAACACTTGGTACTTTTATCCCAAGGCAAGTTTCTTTGGCTGGGTTGCATTTCCTCAAACTAATAGGCGATATAATTATCCGGTTTTGTGAATTGATATCGGTTTTTGAATCTTGTCAGTTTATGATCTTGCAGTTATAATCAGACGATCAATAATAATAATCACAATAACATGACAAAGTAGCCGGATGATATGAAAACATTAAACCCTGTTAATATACCTTTATTAGTTACAACTTTATTACTACTGTTAGTTTCTGGATGTGAAATCTTTCCAACCAAGAGTAAACCCAGTTCGGAAAAGGCAGCGACTGGCGATGTAAAAGGTGTGCCTTTAGTTGTCGAAAAATCTGAGGTCAGGTGTTCAAAACCATTTAACGCCAATCTGAAAAAATATGGACATATGTCATCAAAACGCAAAAAACGACTGCAATACGACTATGTCTACGCAATTCGCAATAAAATCGTTGGCCAATGGAATAAACCCGCATCAGTTACTAGCGCTCACTGCAAGGTTAGAATCACTCAGCGCGCAGATGGATGCATAAAACACGTTCATTTTCAAAATTGCCCAGACCAGAGAATGAAGAAAACAGTTTTCACCGCCATTCAAAGTGCATCGCCACTTCCCAAAGCACCGCACCCGGAATTGTTTGATACGAAGATCAGCCTGACATTTAAAACTAACGACAGTACGGCACCTAAAACGCAAAAAAATTAGTCACTGGCAGATTGCGCCTGGTCTCAATCTGCATCGATTACTCCTCGCCATACTTGGTATTCACCTGAATACCAAGGTCTTTTAGCATCGGCGTCGGCAAGACACCGCCAGCGCTGATAATCACTGCGTCGTTAGGAACCTCATGCATTTTATCCTGGTATTCGATAATCACCCGGTTATCCTCGATCGCTTTGACATTAGATTTATACAGTACGGTTATTTTTTGTGCTTGCTCTGCTGCATTAATCTTATCCTGGTTTTTTGGTTTTGCTCTGGAGAAAGAAGCGCTTCGATAAGATAAGGTAACGGTTGATCCTTCCTCCTCGCTGATGCTATGGGCAGCCTCAAGTGCGCTGTCTCCACCGCCAACAACCAAAACATGTTTCCCCTGGTATTCTCTGGGATCTTCTAGCCGATAAACCACCTTGGTTTTATTTTCCCCAGGCACACCTAACGTTCTCGGTGTACCCCGACGACCAATCGTTAATAAAACAGCCTGGGTTTTATAGACACCCTTGGTCGTACTTATAACAAACCCCCCTTGCGGGTCCATTTCCAGTTTTTCCATTCTTTCACCAGTATTCACTTTCACTTTATATTTCTTTTTTATTGCGATCCATTTTTTTAACAAATCCTCCTTACTGATTTCACCACCGATATTTACCTTACCCACTAGCGGCAAGTTAACTGTCGATGTCATTACAATTTTTCCACGAGGAAAATGTGCCACCGTACCGCCGAATGAATCCTGCTCTATTGTCAAATGATTTAGTTTAGCTTTCATCGCGCCCAATGTTGATGACAGGCCGGCGGGACCAGCGCCAATGATAATGACATCGTATTGGTGTTTACGCGCTTTTTTCCTGGCTTTAACAATCGATTCCACCGCTTGTTTGCCCTGTGTGATTGCATTCCGGACCAAACCCATTCCGCCGAGTTCGCCTGCGATAAATACGCCGGGAATATTGGTTTCAAAACTAGGGCTAACAAACGGAATATCCACACCGCGGGTCTTAGAGCCGAAAACCAGTTTAATGGCATTAACGGGACACGCCAAACGACAAGCGCCGTGGCCAATACAATGACTGGGATCAACAATATGAGGTTTGCGGTTAATCAGGCCGATGACAACTTTTTCCGGGCAAGCAGGTACGCATGCACCACATCCGATGCATTTCGATAGATCAAAATCTGGGTGTAACGAACTCGGCACATCCTGCTTCGCTGCCAGTCTTTCCTCAAGCTTCTTAACAGAACGATTATGTTTTTGGTATTTGTTAAAAGCATAAAACAATACTAATACGGCTGGAAAAAAGTAAAATACCAATACCAAATTATTAACTATATCCATAGCAGCCTATACTACAATCCTTTCGTAAACTCTAACCAGATTTCTCAAAAAACATTCACTCGAAAACACAAGAATAAATTTATATTTAGCGCTACGGTGCGTCTCGTTATTTTTACGTGGTAAATCGCAATATGCCTTATATATGCTGCTATTTATTATTTTTATTTATTATATTTGTCGTTTTTCGGCACTGCTCTACTATCCCCAATAATCCGTAGTATCCCCGATACCCCCCAATAACCTTTGGGTAAACCATACTATTATCAACATGTTATAATACCAATAAATATATCACACTTTAACTAATTTATTTTTAGCTATTTTTTTTTGGTCGAATCTGTTTTAATGTTTTTCCCTTATAATACAACTATATGACCCCAATTTTTAAATGCCCAACAATCAAAAATCGACGCAAATTATTTTACAAGCCCGTAATCTCACTTACGAACGCAACGATAACGAACTGTTCTGTGACTTGAACTTTAGCCTCCGCGCCGGTGAAATGCTGCAAGTCAAAGGTGCGAACGGTAGCGGGAAAACCAGTTTATTAAGATTGTTGTGCCAGTTGAGTCTTCCTGAGGAGGGCACGTTTTTCTGGTACGGTGAAGAACTTAAACATGTCATTCATCAGTATTTGCGCGAAGTCATTTATATCGGCCATAACCAGGGTGTGAAAAATGAATTAACCGTGCGCGAAAATCTGAACATATTTAACGCCCTTAGCGAGCAACCGACAAAAACACCGATTAGCCAGGTGATCGAGATATTTGGCTTAGCCGAACACGAAGATTCGATATTGCATAGACTGTCAGCCGGCCAAAAAAGGCGGGTTGCCCTCGCCCGACTGCTTTTGCACGAAAAAAAATTATGGATTCTGGACGAGCCGCAAACGGCATTAGACAGGATTGGCCTGTCATTGCTCGAGAACCTTTATCAACAACATATCCACCAAGGCGGAATGATTATTATTGCCACCCACCAACCTATAAACGCTGTGGGTATTAATATAAAATCCTTATTAATTGGCGAGTCTGATCCGCAAGCGGCGGTATGCGAATGACGCCTAAAACCAATAAAAACGGGCTGACGGCCTTCCTGGCAATTATCAGACGCGATTTACTGCTGGCTTATCGCTATCGCGCAGAAGTCATTAATCCAATATTATATTTTATTATTATCGTCAGTCTATATCCGTTGGCGATCAGCCCCGACCCGAAGGTACTGACTAAAATTGCACCCGGTATTATCTGGGTCGCCGCTTTATTAGCTTCACTACTGTCACTGGACAATCTGTTTCGATCTGACTATGAAGACGGCACGCTGGAACAGATGTTAATGAGCCCACATCCGACAGGGATATTGGTGCTGGCTAAAATTGTGGCCCACTGGATCACCACGGGCCTACCGTTATTGTTGGTGGCACCCGTATTGGCCTATACACTGCACCTAGATCCCAAGGCCTACAGTGTGCTGATGATTACCCTTATTATTGGTACGCCAATTTTAAGCTTTGTCGGTGCTATTGGTATTGCGTTGACGGTCGGATTGCGCCGTGGTGGTATGTTGCTATCGATCCTGGTACTACCACTTTTTCTACCGATATTGGTGCTAAGCTCTGTTGCCATACAACTGGCCGCCAGCCCGCGTCCGGCTATCGCTCCGATTATACCCGGCGCCTGGTTTGATTCCGTTGTTTATTTGACCACCCAAGCCCCCTATTCCGCGGCTATTTACACGCTTTCAGCGCTACTGATTCTTGCCATAACGCTGGCACCACTGGCAACAGCCGCTGCTTTACGGATCAGTTTAAGGTAGAATAGTCAGACTATAAAAATCCGGTATGCGTGAGTAATAGTATGTTTTCTTCATTTAATTTTAAGTATTTTATCATTTCAGCGGCTATCTTGTTATTACTCGCGCTGGTCTATGCGCCGCACTCACAACCGCTATACGGTGATCCGCTGAAAACCGGCACTCAGACAAAAGTGGGGGTTCAGACCGAGTATGGATTGATAGGTACCGATAAATTCCGCATCTACAAGAGTCAGAAACTCGAATTTAAGTATAAAAACATGGTCGTTACCGAGAAAATAAACACCACTGCACCCACCACTGGCAGCCTGTTTTTGCTTACTAACTGGTTGTATCAGCTGTTTTTTTTCCTCATCACTGCAATTGCGATAGGTTATTCAAAACCAATTTCGAACTTTATAAAGAAAACCGGGTCACTAAAGTATACGTATAATCTAAGTGGAAAATTTATTCCCTGGATAGCTATCCTGGCATTACTACTAGCGACAATCGGCATTGTTGATGGTCTGGCATTTGCACCAACTGACGCCAAGCAAAAGGATTCTTTCCGGATTATCTATATTCATGTACCGGCGGCTATGTTATGTATACAGGCCTACATTGTGATGTCCATCGCATCAGCGATCGCACTGATCTGGAGAATAAAAATAGCCGAAATTGTGGCCATGAGTATTGCTCCATTAGGCGCCGCCATTACCGCTATTGCCCTAATTACCGGTAGCTTGTGGGGCGCTAGAACCTGGGGCACCTGGTGGGAATGGAAAGACCCGCGAATGGTCTCGGTATTGATACTGTTTTTTATTTACCTGGGGATTATGGGATTAAACTCAGCGATAGAGGATAAAAGAACGGCGGCGAGTGCAACCGGTATTTTCACGCTATCCGCTTTTGTCATTATTCCCTTTATTTATGTTTCGGTGAAAATGTTTAATTCACTTCATCAAGGCTCAACGCAAGTGATTGGCTCGTCTGATATGCATCCGGATATGGCACGACCATTGATTGTTATGTTTTTTGCGACGATGTTGTATTTTACGTTTGCACTGCTCATTAGAATCCGCGGTGAAATATTAATCCGCGATCGTAAAACTCAATGGGTCAAGGATATTGCGTTGCGGTCATGAATACCCTGACAGAAATTTTTTTTAGCGGCTCACACTGGACCTATGTCTGGTGGGCCTACGCCATTACCTTTATCATCGTCGCTGCCAGTATCATCATACCAACAGTGCGGCGAAAAAAGACACTGGCACAAATTAAACGTAAGATTGAAAAAGGTCAGCAATGAGCATATTTCCCAAAACCGAGCAAAGACGCCGACGCCTGATGCTGGTCATCGTATTAGTGTTTGGTCTGAGCACATCATTAATACTATTGTCACTCCCAGGATCCGGCGGCGGTGCCGGGGCCATCAGTTTCTTTTATTCTCCGACCGATATCGTCGCCGGTAAAGCACCGGCGAAACGCAATATCGATATTGGCGGTATCGTGGTAGAAGGCAGTCGTAAGCAACTAGACGATGGCGTCACTGTACAGTTTGCTGTCACTGATATGAAAAATAATATTACCGTGCGTTACAAAGGCATCTTACCTGACATGTTCGAAGAAGGAAAAGGCGCGGTCGCCAAAGGAAAACTAGACGATAAAGGCATCCTGGTCGCCAATATCGTGCTGGCAAAACATGATGAAAAGTATATGCCACCGGTTGTTAAAAAGGCCCTTGAAAAGCAAAAACTCAACTCCACACTAAAACTTAAACAGTAACCCAAACTATGCTTGCAGAACTCGGTACCTTTGCATTAATCATTGCCCTATGCCTAACGATAATCCAGGCTGGTTTTCCGTTAATTGGCACGCTTCGACGAAGTTATTTTCTTGACGGTGCGGGTCGTATCGCTGTGTTGGTAAGCCTCGGTTATTTTCTCTATCAGTCCAGAGCCACCACTGAACTCTATACTTTATTAATCCCGGCGTTATTGCTTGCGAGTACCTTAACCGTATTTTCCCTGTTGGGGACTATCGGCAAATATTATCAACAAGTCAAAAAACTATCAGCGCAAGCCTATATTATACGCGCGGTATTGCTTATCCCCTGCCTATTAGCTATTTTGTATAGTATCTTTATAGTCGGGTTTACAAAGCCACTGGTCACGACAGCCACCTTGATTCTTTCATTAACCGCGCTCACTAATGCCCCGCGATTAAGGCGTAATCTATTTCTTAATGGCTCATTAACATTTGCGGTTATTGCCAGCGCGCTAGTTGGTTTTAGCACATCCATTATACCCGCCTTTGTCATTGGCCGGTTTTTTTCACCGGCCACTTTTGGCATTATGATTTTACTGTTAATCATACTTGCGATTTGCCTGTTGCTTCTGGTGGCGTTACTGGTTATCGAAATTTGCGGTAATCTTAAAGACATTGAACGCCTAAAGGGATTGTCCCGCTATTCAACGTTCCTGCGCATGCCGTTACTTATCGCCACGGCGATACCTGTTTTAATGATGATTGTATTAATTAAAATAGTTGGCGGCTATTACACAACACCGAATATAATCGCACTCACGGTAATAACAATACTGATTGTTGTGCCATTACTCCATCGTCAGATATATGGCTATCACTTTGCGGAACTGACGCGTTCAGCTGGCTTGGGGCAATTTGTATTTACACTGCTGGCACTAGGTATCCTGGTCACACTGTTTGTGAATAGTGATTTTTCTGTACGCTATGTCGCCGAAAATTCCAATACCGCACTACCACTTTTATACAAAGTGACCGCTGTATGGGGCGCACATGAAGGTTCATTTCTACTCATGACACTGGTACTCAGTGCCTGGACTACTGCGGTCATTCTCTTTAGCCGTAACCTGCCCGCCTTATATGCGGCACGAATTATTTCCATCATGGGATTAATCAGTATCGGTTTTCTGCTATTTGGCCTGATTACATCAAATCCGTTTACCCCGATTTATTGGGAACAGGTTAACTTTGCGGGCGAATTTTGGGAGCAACTTAAACGGGTGCTTGAAAACGCCAAGGACCCGAGCCTGGCGGCCGTCTTAAACAAGTTCGAGATATCCGCTGAGTCACCGGTTTCCGTTAAATTTATATTTGGCAATACAGGTATCGAATTATTTACCGCTTTTAAAGATTATAATCTTTCCGATTATTACACGACCTTCAGGCGTTTTGTTCCCGAAGCTGAAGGCAAAGATCTTAATCCACTATTACAGGATATGGGCCAGGCAATTCACCCGCCGCTGTTGTATGTGGGTTATGTCGGTTTTAGTGTCGCCTTTAGTTTTTCCATTGCCTCGTTGATGGGTGGCAAACTCGATTCAGCGTGGGCACGCTGGTCGCGACCCTGGTCAACCATTGCCTGGGCCTTTCTCACGCTTGGCATTATGTTAGGAAGCTGGTGGGCTTATTACGAGCTTGGCTGGGGAGACTGGTGGTTCTGGGACCCGGTTGAAAATTCATCCTTTATTCCCTGGGTCGTGGGTACAGCGCTTATTCATTCACTGGCGGTCACCGAAAAACGTGGTAGCTTTCAATCCTGGACCGTCATTTTATCGATTATTGCCTTTTCGTTAAGTTTGCTAGGTACCTTTTTAGTTCGTTCTGGTGTTTTGAATTCAGTACATTCTTTTGCCTCTGACCCTGAGCGCGGTGTCTTTTTGTTAATCTTTCTGACGCTGATTATTGGTGGCTCGCTGATATTATATGCGTTTCAAGCACCGAAGATTAAAAGTATCGGTCGCTTTTCCGGTTTTTCCAAAGAGACGTTTTTGCTGGTCAACAATATTATTCTGATCGCGGTCGCCGCCACAATTCTGTGGGGTACCTTATATCCGATTATTTCTAATGGCATACAGGATCGGTCTATTTCGGTTGGGCCTCCCTGGTTTAACCTGTATTTTATCCCACTGATGCTGTTATTGGCCTTGCTCATGCCCCTGGGTCCAATGGTCAACTGGAAAAAACACGATCCCAAAAAATTGTTAATGCGAGTGCTGCCCTATGCTGTTGCCAGCATCCTTGTTGGTGTTGTATTTTACCTTACCGTCGAAAAGATAAACTGGTTAATTGCGATCTGTATTACCATTGCGACCTGGGTCACTCTCGGTAGTTTGGAAATATTATTTTATCGGATACGTAGAATGAAAACGCTTGGGCGCGCGTTATCCAGCTTGAGCGCTAGTTCAATTGGTTCTATGGTCGCTCATATAGGTATCGCCGTCTTTATTATCGGTGCCGCGTTTGCTGGCATTAACTCCATCAAAAAAACTGAAAAGCTGGCACCGGGGCAGTCCTATACTGTTAATGGAATCAAGTTCGAATTTGTATCGACACGCTTTGTCGAGGGCCCAAACTATAATGCCTATGAAGCCAAGTTTAATATTTACGACAAAGGAAAAGTCTTCGCCGTCTACCCACAAAAACGCTTTTACTTAAAACGCACGCAATTGATGACCGAAGCCGGTATTCACTGGCAGTTAAACCGCGATTTAGTCATATCAATGGGTAAACCTTTAAACACTTTTGTCAAAAACTTTTATGGGCAAGCAAAACATGAGTTGACACAAGCCCGCCGCGACCATGTGGCTAAACTGTTAAAAACAACGTCCTGGCCTATTACAATCAAGTACAAGCCTTTTATGCGCCTGACCTGGCTCGGTGCGATCATTATGGCCTTCGGTGGTTTAATCGCGACACTGGATAAACGCTACCGTCTGTTTTCACGAAAAAAACTGGCTACCATGCAAGCACCGGCCACGGATGCTAAACTTAAACTATTGGACGAGAAAAAATGATGCGCTTTATTGCACCGTTATTGGTTTTTGCCGCCTTTTGCAGCTTGCTGATACTTGGCCTGATAACCGACACCCATACGGTCAAATCAGCACTGACGCATAAAAGCGCGCCGGCCTTTGATGCACCCCGCCTGCTTGATAAAAATCAGCAAATTACCTCAAATATATTTGAGGGTAAAATCAGTGTCTTAAATGTTTGGGCATCATGGTGTCCTACCTGCTATCAAGAGCATCCGTTCTTGATGGAACTGGCGAAAAAGAAAAATATCACCTTATACGGACTAAATTATAAAGATACTCGTTATGCCGCTAAAAAAACGTTGCAAAAACTCGGTAACCCTTATAAGTCCATTATCTATGACCCGGATGGTACGATTGGTCTCACCTATGGGGTCACTGGCACGCCGGAAACCTTTATAATCGATAGAAAAGGCATTGTCCGCTATAAACACACCAGTGCGATTACCAAAGATATTTGGAAAAACAAGCTACTGCCGTTAATCAATGAACTCAGTAAATAAATGATGCAAAAATATTTATTAACCATCGCCTCACTGCTATTGTTAAGCCTGCCCGTTTACGCGGTTCAGGAGAAAGCAACGCCTGCACAAAAACAGCAATGCAACACCATTGTTAACGAGGCCGGCAATATGCCGAATTCTCAACTCGACGAGACCTACCATAAAGTGTTACGCGTCGC
This sequence comes from Gammaproteobacteria bacterium, assembly GCA_003233345.1. Taxonomy (GTDB): domain Bacteria; phylum Pseudomonadota; class Gammaproteobacteria; order SZUA-21; family SZUA-21; genus SZUA-21. The sequence continues at coordinate 9,896 of QILK01000236.1, forward strand.
CCGCTGTGTCAAATGCGCCAATGAGTCTCTGGAAAGCTCGCGCGCTGGTCTTGCTAATGACTTACGTAAAGTTATTTGTCTTAAAGTACTACACAAAAAATCGGTCAAGCAGATTAAATCTGACCTGGTAGAATCCTATGGACCTTATATTCTCTATGAACCACCATTTTCAATTGGTCTGTGGCTGGTACCTATTTTTATTTTTATCGTTGCAGTGATATTGCTAGTTTTAAATATTCGAAAAAATAATGCCATTCATAGCAATGACGATAAATCACTGGACGAGGCTGAAAACGCCAGACTCGAGCAATTACTAAAAAAATCTGATGAGGAAAAATCCTGATGAGCACCTGGGGTATTCTGTTACTACTAGTTATAATCGGCATCTATGTCGCTATATTGTTTATTCTGCCTATTTTATATAGCGGATCACGCGGGTTTGTTGACAGTGATACTTTAAATACCCAGCTTTTCAAAGACAAACTTGGCGAGCTAGATAGAGACCTGGAAAACAATGATATCAACCAGCAACAATTTGATGTCGCTGTTACCGAGTTAAAAAAACAATTGCTTGAAGATTCTGCACAAGATTCCGGGCAATACAGTGCCGGTATCCCAGAACGAAATCGTTATCTGGTTATCGCCTCCATTGGATTAGCGATGCCGATGCTGGTGTTTTTATTGTATTATTTGAATGGACAAAGTGAAAACATAAATCCGAATAAAAATAATCCTCACCTTGCCATCACGAAAAACACCAGTGACAAAAAACATCCCGGAACCGGCGCAAGTACAAACAAACAAACAAACAACCCTGGTCAAAATGCCGGGCAGTCCACTAAGCGGGCAGCACCCAGCAAGGAAAAAGTTAAGCTATTTATCAAAGACCTGGAAAAGAAAATACAAGCTGACCCTAGAAATGCGACCCGCTGGATTATGCTAGCCAAATCGCACGCCTTTATACGCGACCCGGCAAATGCATTGCTCACTTATGAAAAAGCCATGGCTTACCATAAAAACAACGCCGAGGTGTTAGCTAACTACGCCGATCAACTGGCCGCTGCCCATGGCGGAAAACTGGAAGGCAAACCGCTGGAACATATAGAAAAAGCCCTTAAGATCAATGCCAACGAACCTCTGGCGTTAAATTTACTCGGGACTTATTATTATCGTAAAGCTGACTACAAAACGGCGCTGAAACATTGGCAAAAATTACAGAAGCTGTTACCGAATAAGTCACTACGACGTCGGCAGATTGAACGCGCAATCGCAGATGCACACCAAAAATTGGGTATCAGCTACAGTGGACAACCTAAATCTGGACAGGCAAACCAGCAACCGCCAAATCCAGTACCATCAAACACCGGGAAAACCACCGCCTCACCCTTTATTATCAAAGGCACCATCTCGATTGATGCCAACGTTAAAAAAGGCCTTAAAGGCAGCGAAACAGTATTTATCTTTGCCCAAGCTGCCAACGGCCCAAAAATGCCGCTGGCCGCCATCAAAAAAACCGTGAACGACCTACCCTATGCTTTTAAACTTGACGACAGCATGGCAATGACACCGGCATTCAAGCTATCGAAATTTAATAAAGTGAAAGTGATAGCCAGAATTGTTAAAGGTAATGGCGTAAAGGCACAGGCCGGTGACCTTCAAGACGAAAGTCAAATTCTATCAAAAGGCATTCTAAACGATATCAAAATCAACATCAGTACCACCGTCAAATAGTATCCCGGACTTCGCGCAGCGAACGCCGGGGAACAAACATCATATTCTTCCGCTAAATAGTAGCCCGGACTTCGCACAGCGAACGCCGGGGAACGAACATCATATTTTTCCGCTAAATAGTAGCCCGGACTTCGCACAGCGAACGCCGGGGAACGAACATCATATTCTTCCGCGTCTTAGATAGATATCAACTGCCGGGTACTGATTCTTATTTTAATTGAATTTAAAACTATTTTTCTTTTTCCCCGGCGTTCGCTACGCGAAGTCCGGGCTACCATTATTGACACATTGCGTTCGTTATAACCATCCTTGGCAGCACCGCTCGCCACGGCAATGGTTTACTTAATTCCCGGCTCTTATTAAATCAGCTTGGCTGATTTAATAACTCACCGGCCTCTAGAGTCTTACTTGGCTGAATGACCAGACATTTTAATCTCAACTTTATCGCTGTCTTTCAGAGTGCCGTAATAGGCTCTGAGTATTTCTAATACTTCCGGACGACTAAAATTATCAGGTACTTCAGAATTTTCTGATAATGCTTTTCTTAACTTGGTGCCAGACAACAGCAATCTATCACTGGCATCATGAGGGCAGGTTTTCATTGACGCCATGCCACCACATTTTTCACACCAGAAAGTCCAGTCGATTTTTAATGGCAATGTTTGCAATGCACCTTCAGGTATCTCATCGAATATATGATGAGCGTCGAATGGGCCATAATAATCACCGACACCTGCATGGTCACGACCAACGATTAAATGTGAGCAACCATAGTTCTGGCGAAACAATGCGTGCAATAATGCTTCTCTTGGACCGGCATAACGCATATCCAGCGGATAGCCTGCCTGAATCACCGTGTTATCTACAAAGTATTTTTCGATCAGTGTGCCAATCGCATCCGATCTTACTTCAGCGGGAATATCACCTGGTTTCAGTTTGCCCAGCAATGAGTGAATCAACACACCATCACATATTTCAATCGCAATTTTTGCCAGATATTCATGGGAACGGTGCATGGGATTACGCGTCTGGAACGCCGCAATCGTTGACCAACCACGTTTGTCAAACTCAGCTCTACTTTGCGCTGGCGTCATAAACATATCGCCATACTTTTCAGCGAAGTTACCCTGGCTGATTACTTTTATCGGGCCGGCCAAATTAAATTCACCCTGTGCCATAACCATCTCGACACCTGGATGTTCACTATCGGTGGTTTTATAAACCTGGTTACATTCATGTTCTTTATCTATAGTAAACTTTTCTGTCACTTTCATCGTTGCCAGAAGCTCACCTGATTCTGAATCCGCCAATGCTATTTCAGAACCTGCAGAAATCTTTTCTGCATCTGCTTTACTGGCAGACAAGGTAACCGGTATTGGCCAGAATAATCCATTGGCCATTTTCATGTCATCGCACACGCCCTGCCAGTCCGCCTTAGTCATGAATCCTTCAAGTGGTGTGAACCCACCGATACCCATCATAATCAAGTCACCTGCTTCACGCGAGGACACTTTTAGTACTGGGAGGCTTTCAGCGTGTTTTTTTTCCTTCGCTAAAGCATCACCTTCCATTAATAGGGGTTTTAAATCGCCGCCCCCATGAGGCTGAACTAATTTACTCATGTGATTCCCTTTTAAATTTATGCTATGTCGAATAAAATTATTCGAATAGGCTTAAATGGATTAAAACAGATGTTCCTATGGAGTATGCAACTTTATAAAGTTCTTGCATAATTGCAAAGCAGTTTTATCTTTAGTAGGTATAAGTCAACCTTATTCTTTTACGGAACACGCAGAAAATTTTTGATAACTTATTGTAAAGTATAGTGTTAGAAAAAAATAACACCGCGTTTGGTGGCAATTGGCTGGTAGCAGATTAATTTTTAATCTTGCGATTCTATTTAACCAATTAAACCTGGAATACCTGACAAAAACTCTTCAATTAATTCGACCTGATTAACACGGGTATTGGTATTATTTATCAGGCTAGTATTGCTGTTGGTTATCTTCATTATTATTTTTCTGCGGGTATCGGCTATCCGTGCGTTGCGGCAATCGGGTACTCTGCTGCCCCCCGGCATGCTTACTTAATTTGCTCGTATAACGCGTCCCTAAATTAAAATGTTTTTCCAACTTTGCAAGTATATTAAAATAGCGTTGATATCCGCGCTGTTCGCCGGCGCGTAAATCGACTAATGCCGCCTGATAAAGGGACGTCATTCCGAGCTTTTGTGGAATACCCGGGCAAATGAATTCTGTTCCTGACCGTGATTTAGAAAAATAAGCAGCGGCAGATGTTTTATAACCAGCACTGACTGACCGGGTATTTTTCAGATAATACTGAGTGACCGTATTGTGCCAACTGAGGAAAAACTTAGCCCGGCACAAACCCTCGGTACACCGTTGCCGGGCACGCCGGAATGGCTTTGACTTGCATTTATGTTGCATTTTATTCACGACGCCCTGGGCACGGTGAAACATTTCTGACGCCTGCTGGTATTGCCTGTTTTTATTGAAAGCAACACCCGAGTTATACCCTTTATCGTATTCGCTAAAATAATCTGCATGCGAATAAAAGCTCGTTAATAGCAAGACCAACATCAGTACAGCTAACACGCGTTTAAATAATGGTCGGCAAACCTGGATCATTTTTATTTCTATCTCCTTATTTGGCGTTCTCGATACTACCTAATAACTAACTGTTATCACTTTAGTTGGAAATTAGATTAACTGCAATCAGCTTAGGTAATATACCGCGTTTAGTTGATGACCGCTTCACTATACCGCTGTAATTTCTGCTGATATCGTGCATAAATACGATAATTTTTTCGTTTTAATGCGCCCGTGCATAATATACGGCATTTAGCTAGTATAGCGTGAAGAGTAGATTGCTTTTGCTGGCTTGTTAACCCCTGCATCGATAGCAGCTTTTCTAACGCGGCTATTCGATAGCGATCCATTCCCCAATACTGAGTCGAAAGCTGATCAGCATGACCACCGTGTTTTATAACCAACTGCTCGTCTACATAGAGTACCGAATTACTACTGCATATTCGCAACCAAAGATCATAATCTTCACAGACTGGCAGGTCTTCATCGAATAACCCAATCGACAATAAATAATCTCGGTTAATCATGACTGCCGATGGTGAAATAGCGCATAACTCAAGACACTGATAAAATATATCGCCTCCCTGCTTGCGATGTTTTTTCATCGCGTTAACGCGTTTTCCACGCCTTATCCAGATTTCATCACTATGACAAATAATATATTGCTGATTTTTTCTTAAAGCACTAACCTGCTTTTGCAATTTATCTTGCTGCCATTGGTCATCAGAATCCAACAATGCTATCCAGTTCCCCGTCGCCAAACCAATGCCGCGATTACGGGCATGACTAACACCATGCTTGGTTTGATATCGATAAATCACTGACGGGTAGCACTGCTGAATTAACGGGCCGGTACCATCGTCAGAACCGTCGTCGATCACAATCACTTCGTGTGGCAACAGGGTTTGTTGATAGATAGAATCTAAAGCGCGAGCAACAAAATCAACACGATTATACACAGGGACAATCACACTGACTTTATATTCGCAACAGGTATTCATAACGTCTAGTATAACCTGTCCTCGTGTTCAGATAAATATATGCCTGAATGTAGCATAACCCAGACTTCGCGCAGGGGAAAAGGATGCTCATTCTCCCGGCGTTCGCTGCGCGAAGTCCGGGCTACCTATTTTATACTCGCCGAGTTTCTGGGGGCTTGCAAAGTGGGCCGGGGTAAATTAACTTAGGGTGGTTATGCTTTTAAACAGCGCCCCTCTTATAACCGTCAGCCACAAGATTTTTTCCAGGCCAACAACGT
>QILK01000193.1 GCA_003233345.1 Gammaproteobacteria bacterium
GGAGGAATTCTATGGACGGTGATACTTTTTCACGTCAAAACTCTGGTAAAGATTCAAAAATCAATGAAACAATGGAATTTACCGGCACAGGTACTGAATATTTCAAGATCTGGATCGTTAATATTCTACTCACTATACTCACACTTGGGATATATAATGCATGGGCAAAAGTGCGTACCAAGACCTACTTTTATCGTAATACCCATTTAGCAGGTTCGTCTTTCAAATATCTCGCAACACCCTGGATGATTCTAAAAGGGCAAATTATCGCAGCCGTTTTTTTTATAACCGTCGCTGTGCTAACCCAAGTCAGCCCCCTATTTGGTATTGTATTTTTACTTGTGCTTGTCATATTAATCCCCTGGGTAATAGTACGTTCCTTGATGTTTAACGCCTATAATTCTGCTTATAGAAATATTCGCTTTGGATTTAAACCTGCCTATGGGCGAATCCTATACTGTCACTTATGGATGGTATTTTCTAACGGCTATTACGTTAGGGTTATTATTACCTGTATGGATACACCGACAATATAGTCTTATTTTTAACAACCACACTTATGGTAAAACGCCTTTTCGCTTTCACGCAACGTCAGGGCAATTTTATGCTGTTTATATCAAGGCACTAATTGCAGCGATGGGCATTGGTCTAATAAGCTATATGCTTTTTGTAACCCTGGGAAGCGCCATCAATCCTACTGGTGGCAATTTTGCACAAGCGTTAGAAACAGCAAGTATTACATTTATTGCCTTTTTTGCTTTAACGGTAATCATCCCGTTTTTTCTATTAAGTATTTATGTCGGCGTTAGCTTGACAAACCTTGCCTTTAATAAGACAACGGTCGGTGATCATGCTTTTAATTGTAAACAAGAAGTGTTACCAATGGTTAAAATAATTTTTGTTAATTCAATTTTAGTCCTGATTACACTGGGTATATATATGCCTTGGGCCAAGGTCAATATTACTCGCTACACCGTTAGTAAACTAAGTATTGCCGTTGAAGGCAGCCTCGATAGCATTATTGCCGATGAAGAAAAGAATATCAGCAGTACGGGTCAAGGCTTAGCCGAGGCTTTTGATATCAGTATATAATAATGACTATTGTCGAAGGTTTTTTTTATAAAAAAGATTCATCAAAACAATACAGTGTATCAATTCAATTAGTCTCTTCCTATCTCAGGGTTACCGGCAAAGATGTCGGTAATTTTGAGTATCTGGTTGATGATCTCACGATTGAACCCCGTGTTGGCAAAACCAGCCAACGATCGATCACTTTTCCTAATGGCGGTTTGATTGAGTTTCACGGTGATGCCTTAATTAATTCGATTTTAGATGTATCAACTCGTTCAAACAAACATAATCTACTTTATCAGCTAGAGACTAAGTGGCGCTATGTAACCATTGCGTTTGCAGTCATGGTCGGCTGTATATGGGCCTTTTTTTCAATCGGTATACCCCTAATCGCAAAGACTGTGGCCTATAACCTACCCGTCGAAGTCGATATGAATCTAGGCCAGCATACGTTATATCTGTTAGATAAAACTATGCTAAAACCTAGCAACCTGGATAATGCTACCCAACTTCGTTTGCGCACACATTTTCAAAAAATTGCCAAACAGTCTGAGGATAAACGAAATTTTTCACTTAAATTTCGTGACGCGGATTTCGCTAATGCATTTGCACTACCAAATGGCGTCGTCGTAATGACCGATGATTTAGTCGAATTGGCAAAAAACGATAATGAACTAGTTTCAATACTAGCCCACGAAGTCGGACATATTGTTTATCGACATGGGCTACGCATGGTTTTACAAGATGCGGCTGTCGGTTTGCTAGTGACCATCTATTTAGGCGATATATCAGCCGGTACGATATTGTCCTCGTCTTTACCCACTTTTTATCTGCAAGCAAAATACTCCCGCGCGTTTGAGACTGAAGCTGACAAATATTCGTTAACTTATCTGCAAAAAAACAATATATCACCCATGGTATTTGTTACCATCATGCAAAGATTAGCTGCACAAGACAAACTTGATGAGCATAAACACGGAGAAGATAAGCAAGGTAAAATACCTGAGTTAATGTCGAGTCATCCACTTACAAAAAATAGAATTAAGATGTTTATCGATGCCTCTAAGCAATCGAACAAATAGTTTCAAAATCGTAGTTAACGCCTATTTCTTTAAGCTTGGTAAAAGTCTCCTTGTTTTCCACTTGTTTTCCACATATTTGGTGACCGTCTTTTTACCCATCGCAGAAGTTGCAACTAGACATCACGAATTTTCACAATCTTTACTAATAACCATCTTTACGGCAGCCTTAATCTTGTTAAGGTTAGCGATCACCTTTAAAATTTTTAGAGATGTGCCAAAAAAAACATAGTTTTGATGACTTTTTTATATTGAGTACCGTTATTAGCGGAATGCAGTTTTTGTCATTAACCAGCGAGGAACTGCTGCCAGTTTATTGTTAGATATATCCAGGTACGTCAAGCTTTCTAACAAGTGCAGCGAATCCGGTATAAACTCGAAATTATTGGACGCTAATTCGAGCCAGATAAGGCGTCCCATATTACTTATTGTATCGGGTATATTATTCAAATAATTACCGCTAAGCTGAAGTTTTTCAGTGCACTCTAATTCCTCAATCCACTCAGGAAGTCTGGCAATTTTATTATTTCCAAAATTAACATTGTTCAGTTTGTTTAATTTTCGAAATGAATCAGCAAACACTAATAACGAATTTCCAGAGAGATCCAGATCTGTCAGTTTTTGTAATTGTGATATCGATTCTGGAATGGTAACCAGCTTATTATTACTTAAATCCAATTTTGAAAGGCTACCTAGATCAGCAAATGACTCAGGAAGCATGCTTAGTTCATTATTTTTACAATCCAGTGATGCAAGTTTATTTAGTTTGGTAATGGAATCTGGTAATAATTTTAATTTATTGTTGCCAACATTAACCCTACGATGTTCAGCCGCGAAATATAAAGGCTGGTAAGATCACAATAATTAAGAACCTTTACTGGAAATTGTGTCAGCTTTGTACCACTGACATCGAAGTGAATCATCTTGGTTAGATTTTCTATCGATTCAGGTAATACCGATATTTGAGTGTCGCGTAAAATCAATTCATTAAGTTTTGTTAATCGCCCTATATTAGCTGGAAGCTCTGTTAAACTGGATTATTGACATCTTCAAGAATAATTTCTCTTAACTTATTTTCCATATAAATAACTTCAAAGAAGCCGTACGCAGTTTTAATGATACCAAGTGTATAGGGTAATATCATTTCCTTTTGCATCGAAGGCGTCTATTAACACTCTGAACCTGTTTTATGATCTAAATATTTATGCTAGTTGACAGCTTATTCTCTAAATGATAGAAAACTAATATGAATAATAAATCCTTCAGAACGCTGCCTGATAATACTGTAAAGGCATTATATGCAGCACAAACTATAGGTAATTGAATATGACCATCGACAAAAAACGCCATGAAAATTTACCCATTAGCAAAAATATTGATCCAATGGTTTACAAGCTAGCAGATAAAGTAGTCATAAAATATGGTGGTGACCTATCTGATCGATATAATAATCCGTATCGACTTTCGCTCAATATGGCTAACAATTTAGTCAACAAAAATCTATCGACTAGCGAAATGAAAGAAGTGGCAAATCTAACTAGAAAACTAAAACTTTCAATGCATAAGCATGATGAATATTATCTTACTTTTTTAAGTCCTGAAAATGCGCAGAATATTCTGCACGGCATACTCAAAACAGGTGGCTACAAAAACCTAAGCCTGGATCAAGCAATTGATAAACTGTACTCAGGAAGAACACAAAGCGACGTAGAGATAATAAAAAAGACAGTAGAAAAATCACTTAATACCGGGAATTTAAGCGATTACAAATTAGCAGATGTACTGAAAGACGACAACTGGCGACCATTGTTTTTTAAGGGTTTACAGAGCGGCAATGGCTATTCCAATAAATCACAGGTAGAAACTATAAGTCACGAAGAATTTGAAAAACGTATTGGTGATCCCAATTATAAGTTTAAACCTCCAAAATCACAAAAGAAGCAAAAAACAATCGAGATAGGGCCAGATGAGAAAAACATAGTGGGTCAAGACGATACTATTAGCGCTGCTAAGCTTATTGCCAGAAAAAAACATGTGGAAATGGGTCAGCCAAATGATGTGAGCAATGCCAAGGTAAAAAGAGAAATGGATAATTCGCCTGCATTAGGTTGATCAATAAATTTTTTTTCAATTTAAAAATTCTAATGGTAAAATTCTATCGACAGGCAACTTAAGTTATTGCTATATCCAAAGGATATCTCATTCAGGCTAGAATAACTTACCAAGTCTATCTACTTATTAAGCGATTGATCCTTTGTAAAATAAATGACGAGGCTATCGTCAAATGGTGGACATTTACTCTGCAATGCTATTTTTCAATTTCACTCACATCCTCTAAATATTTATAACTAACTCTCGTGAAGGCAAAAAAATAACAAATGCATGAGATTATTATTCCTGCGACTCCAGCCACCAAAGCACTCTCGATAACAGAGTCCCGTTGTTGTAACATAAAATTATAGTCCTGCTTGCAGACTAATAGATGCCCTACCGCCTTACCTTTGTTATTATCCAGTTTTTGATAGTTTTAATCTTGGTGTGAACGGTTGCGGTGTGTCCAACTCAAATCCTTGTGCGTAGTTAACACCTATTTCTTTTAGCTTGTTAAAAGTCTCCTTGTTTTCCACACATTTGGCGACTGTCTTTTTACCCATAGACTGAGCAACCAAATTCAATCCTTCAACAATGGCTGCCTCAACCTGACCACTTAAAATATTTCTGATCAAAGTACCATCGAGTTTTACACAGTCTACTGGCAAACTTTGTAAATAGTTAAAACTGGTCGAGGCAACACCATAACTATCCAACGCAAACTTGACGCCCAAGTGGTGCACAGAATTGATAAACGAGACCACATCCGAAAAATTGGACAATACATCAGTTTCAGATATTTCAATGCATAAACTGTCTAACGGTGCATTGGTCTCTTTAAGTTTTTCTTCAAGAAACTCTCTGAACTCACGATCATGTATCGACTGACCGGATAAATTGATAGAACAGGCTATTTTGCTTTCCTGGTTATTAGTTTCCAGAATTTGCAATACTTGCTCGAACACCCAACGATCAATTTTGGAAATTAAATGGTAGCGTTCTGCTGCGGGCAAAAAAGCCATCGGCAAGACCAGACTACCGTGCTCGTCTTCCATCCTCACCAAAACCTCATAGTGACTAATGCCATCAGTTTCGCTTAGTGGAATAACCTGTTGCGCGTACAATCGCATTCGCTGCTCATCGAGTGCCGAATTAATCTTATGAATCCATTGCTTCTCAATTTCCCTTTGCCCGACGGTCTCGTTGTCAAACTCATGGATAAAATAGGCGCTGTTACCAAGTGTCTTGGCCTTGTTGCAGGCACTGTCCGCCGCATTTAAAATATCATCTATCGTCAGGCTGGTACCATTAAAGGGTGCAATGCCGATACTGTAACCAATATTAAATGCCTCGCCTTTCCATGAAAACTGAAAATTCTCGCCGACTTTAGTTAAGGTTTCACCAATCGATTTAGCCCGTTCAGCCGGACAGTTTCTTAAAAATAATGCAAATTCGTCTGAGCCTATCCTTGCCAACTCATCAATATCGCGAATATTCTCTTTCAAACTAGTAGCCACCTGCCGCAATAATTCGTCGCCACCGGCGCGCCCACACGTTTCGTTAACCTGCTTAAAATTAACCAGATCGAGAAACAAAACCGCGTGGGGCTTGTCTTTTTTAGCAGCATCAAAGGCGTGTTCCAGTTGTTCTTCAAATTCCTGTCGGTTAATTAATCCTGTTAGCGCGTCATGCTTTGCATGGAAGGCCATTTTCTTTGCCAATTCCCGCACCTCAGTCACATCATGAAATATAATAACCGATCCTGCTGTCAGTGAGTTATGGCCACGGATTGACGTGATGGTTACTTCAAGAAAATAGCGATCCTGGTCTTTATTGATTAACATCGCATTATGAATAACACAGCTTTCGCTTTGATCTGACCGGAGAATTCTTTCCAGTTGCTTGGTCACCGAGTCATCGCGTCGGGAAGTCTTGATGTTAAAAACCGTTTGCAATGTTTCACCATTAGCGTCACTAAAATCCCACCCCGTTAGACGTTGGGCCACTGCATTCATATAATCGATTGAACCATCAAGATTCGTGGTAATAACACCATCGCCGATGGATTCCAGTGTTGTTTGCACGCGCTCTTTTTCTCTCGCCAAATCATCACGCGCAAGCACCAGTTCGGAAATATTTCTAACAACACCTTCAATGCCGACCAAATCGCCGTCATCGTCGTAATAGTAGTGCGCGCTGATTGCCGCACTCAGATTCAAGCCGTTTTTATGTCTCAACACTATTTCAAAGTTCTCAACCTGGCCATCATTGCCCTTCATTTCTTCGTAAAATTGTCGTCGATCATGCGCGGAAACAATATAATTGGTAAAACGTGTACCCGTTACATCCACTGAATAATGACCAAGCAACTGATGCACCGAAGGCGAAACAGTTGTCACCTTGCCCAATGTATCGAGGCGGAAAAAGGTGTCCTGCATATTATTCAGTATCGCCGCCAAATCCTTTCTTGACTCGCGCACGTTTTCTTCAGCCGTCTTGCGTTCGGTAATGTCTTGCATAATCCCCGACATCTTGATGCCATTACCGGTCTCATCTCTTTCAATCTCTGCTTGCTCGTGCACAATTCGCGTCGAACCATCGCTGATTAAAATCTTGTGATCCAGACTAAAGCCCTTGCCGTGATAAAGCGCGTCGTTGATGGTTGCCTTTACAAATTCGCGATCGTCATCGTGTACTCTAACCAGAAAATCGTCGATGGAATGAATACCACCGCGTTCGCCGAGACCTAAAATGCCATAAATTTCTGAAGAACATTGCAATTCATTTTTTTCAACATCCCATTCCCAGTTGCCGATATGACCGATTTCCTGGGCGCGTGCCAAACTGTATTCGCTCTTGCGTACCTTCTTGTCCAATCGGAGAATAGTAAACAGCACGCCAACTAAAAATGCCAGAAAACCGATCACTGCGATCATCAGATGCCAATAATGGTTTAGAAAATCGTTAAATGTGATTTTTCCCAGATTTTTGTAAGGACCTACTTTTAACTTTTTATAGAGCTCATGAACCTTCATATAATCCATCGGCACGGTCCAGCCTTTTAGGCCGGCAATTCGGCTAGGTGAACTGTCTGGGTTCATTTTTAACAAGGCAATGGCAAGTTTTTTTGTTAACTGTGTTGGTGCCAGATTCGTTTGTGCAAATGGCCACTCGGGATACAAGTCGGTACTGTTTAATAATGGAAAACCCGGTATGCGTTTTAACCCCAATATTTTATAATTTTTAATATTGATCTTTCCCGCTTGATGCAGGCGCTCCAACGTGCCGGTGCGAAAAGTACCAACATCGGCTTTGCCATCGCGAACGGCATAAACGACTTTGTCTACCGGAAAGCCTGAAAATTTAAGTGATTTCAAATCCCGGAAAGGATCAACACCGTGTTTTAATAATTCGGCCCAGGCCATCCTGAAACCACCAAACGCGTGTTTTTTAACAGCGATCAGTGATTTTCCAGTCAGGTTTTTAATCGATTTAATATCGCTCCTGTCTGCCCGGGTGAATATAACCGCGCCGAATTGCTTGATAGCAAAGTTATCGTGCCGCTTTATGACCGTCGCAATTCGAGTAACACCATAAAGCGCTTCGAGTTCGACATAATGACCGGTATTGGTCAGAATATAGTCTAGCTTACGTGCTGCTAAGGCCTTTTTCATTTGCAGGTGATCTAACGGAATAATACTAAATCGATACTTGGGAAAATTACTACTCAGATAATCAGCTGTGGGTTTCCAAAGACGTACAGTCTCACTCAATCCGCGAAATGCGAGCACGCCTATCCTGATTTCCCTGACGTTTGCACTGGCCGTCAGGAAAGTTAAAACCAATAAAAAACCAACTGCGAACTTATATTTCATCACTCACATCTTTTGAGTAATAACACGCCCTTGTCATCCTGTTACCTAACTGGCAATTCCATCGCCCTGGCCAAGGTGGTTTTTGTTAATAAACACTTTTCCGCGAATATCTAGTTTCTGACACTCAACAGTTCAATCTGATAACCATCCGGATCTTCAATAAAAGCGCATATTGTTGAACCTGCATTCATCGGTCCTGCCGGACGTATCATTTTCGCGCCTTTTTTTTCCGCTTGCTGACAAGCTTGATACACATCATCAACTTCGATAGCAATATGGCCGAAACCTGCGCCCATATCATAATGATCAATATCCCAATTATGCGTTAGCTCCATCACAGTTTGTGTTGATTCTTCTCCATAACCTAAAAAGGCCAAGGTGAACTTTCCATCTGGATAATCTTTTTGCCTGAGCAAAGACATACCCAGCACACTCTGGTAGAAGTTAATGGATTGCTGTAAATCACCAACCCGGATCATCGTATGCAAAATCCGCATCAATTATCTCCACTCGACCGTTCTCGATCGGCAATGCGTAGTCTCAGTGCATTAAGCTTGATAAAACCTTCGGCGTCTTTTTGATTATAGGCACCCTCATCATCTTCAAAAGTGGCAATCGCTTCATCAAATAAATTATCTGATTCTGATTTTCTGCCGCAGACCATGACATTGCCTTTATATAACGCTAATCGAACTGATCCGTTAACCGGCTCTTGTGATGCATCGATCATTTGTTGCATCATTCGTCGCTCAGGACTCCACCAGTAACCGTTATAAATGCTAGCGGCATATTTAGGCATAAGTTCATCCTTCAATTTACCCACTTCCCTATCCAGAGTAATGGATTCAATTGCACGATGGGCCTTTAATAAAATGGTGCCCCCTGGCGTCTCATAACAACCGCGCGACTTCATTCCAACATAACGATTTTCAACAATATCGGCCCGGCCAACACCATTTTCGCCGCCAATCCGGTTTAATTCTGCCAGTAGCGTCGCTGGCGACAGTGGCTTGCCGTCGATAGCGACCGGATCACCCTTGTTAAACTCGATTTCAATGGAAACGGGTTTATCTGGCGCTTTTTCTGGCGAGCACGTCCAGCGCCACATGTCGTCCTCAGGGCTGCTCCAGGGATCTTCCAAAACACCACCTTCATAGGAAATATGCAATAAATTGGCATCCATAGAATAAGGCGATTTTTTGCCTTGTTTCTGCTCAATGGCAATATTATGTTTGGCGGCATAATCGAGCAGCGTCTGCCTGGAACTGAGGTTCCACTCCCGCCAAGGTGCAATAATTTGTATGTCCGGCTTTAACGCATAGGCACCAAGTTCAAAGCGAACCTGATCGTTGCCTTTGCCTGTGGCACCATGAGAGATCGCATCAGCGCCCGTCTCAATGGCAATCTCGACCAGGCGTTTGGCGATCAGTGGCCGGGCAATCGACGTCCCGAGTAAATACTCGCCTTCATAGACAGTATTAGCTCTAAACATCGGAAATACATAGTGACTGACAAAGTCTTCAGTCAGATCCTCTATATAAATTTCTTTTACCCCTAGAGACTCAGCTTTTCTCCGGGCGGGTTCGACTTCTTCGCCTTGTCCTATGTCTGCGGTAAAGGTGACTATTTCACAATCATACTGTTCTTCCAGCCACTTTAAGATGACAGAAGTATCCAGGCCACCTGAATATGCCAGTACGACCTTATTCACTTTAGTCATTCAGACCTCTAAAAAATTGGTTTTGAAAATGAAAATATTTGTTATTCGCTGTTTTTTCATTACTTTATTATTGTTGTTAATTAATGGTTATTCTATACCGCAATCCTTGTTAGCGATAATTTTCTCGCACATTTCAGTTTATGGTTGTGCGTGTGGTTGCTTCCCGGCGTTCGCTGCGCGAAGTCCGGGCTACTCATAAATTTGTTTTTATTTTATGCTTGCCAGTGCGATATTGGTTTTTCAATTCGTCGTTTTTATTGCGGTAGTTTACCCCGCATTTTAATAAATTGCACCCTAACTTATCGTTGCTATGATTGTCATGTTTTGCATTAAATCAGGTAATAGTTATGGTTAACAAGGCAGCAGATAGTCTATTCAGACATTCTTATTAACTGTATACCCGCACGCCGGTTTTTAGTGCGTCCGTTAGCAGTCTGATTGTTACTAACCGGTTGTTTTTCACCAAAATATCTGATTTTAATCATTTTTGCAGGTACTTTTAGTTTAATCAGGTAGCGTCTTAACGCCCGAGCACGGCGTCTCGACAAACGCACATTATACTTGTCGCTGCCATTATAATCAGTATGTCCATCAATATGAATTTCGCGAATATGACTGTTACGAATGACATATTCGGCGACATCGTTCAAGTAATCGTATTCTTCTGATTTAATCGTATGTTTGGCGTTATCAAAACGCACTGTTCTGGTTTTAATTTTATCAAAACCCATCGGCGATAAACGTGATACACAAGACTGGAAACGCTGATAGGCAGGTAAAAAGTTAACCACCGATAAAGACACACGCACCTTATCCATTGGTCCAGGCTTGTCGACAAAGGTTAAACTTGGGTCCATACCCTGCTCAAGCTCCGCCAGCAGTTGCAACGCGGTACTACGACGGAAGCTAAACGGAATATTACCTTTATTATATCGGACCTCGCCCAGTTTTTTTTCGTCAGTATTGTGTTTCCACGTGGTGGGAGATGCGCTTAGCTGGACTTTTTGGGATTTTGTATTTTTCCGCCACGCATACATTTTAAACACAATACCCTTTTTCGATGTATGCGAAAATTCTGCACGACCATAATAAGGGATATCATGCTGAAGTCTGCAGCTGCCTTTGGTCTTTGCCATCTTCCACACAGATTGATGTAACGGTGCTTGATAGTGCCGGGCGGCTGAGCAGCTTAACGCGCCGAGTAATAACAGAACTAACGTGATTAGTTTGCCTGCACAATAGGGTTGATTCAACATGCGAGTCAGTTCCCCTAAAGATAATCGACCAGAGCGCCAGTCGTTTGCCGAAGCCGCAAGCTCATCAACCGCGCTATCTGTCGATAAAACCTGACCGCGACTTGCGCGTTCTCTTCGCTTAACTTATTAAAATCGTGGCGGGTAATATAGACCAGCGTCGAATCTTCAACCGCAAGTGCCGATGCGGAATAGGGAAATCCATCGATGATAGACATCTCCCCCATGGTTTTTCCCGCGCGAATCGTCGAGATTTTTTTTGCCGATTCCTTGATAATATCCACACGTCCCTGTACCAGTAAGCACATAAAGCTGCTGCGCGAACCTTCCCTGAATATCCAGGTGCCTTGCTTGGCTTCATAGGCACCCACATAGTTTGCCAACACCGAGATTTCTTCACCGGTAAAATCCTTGAAAAACTGCGCATCCTCGAGCATTTTACGCAGTGCCGGGAGAAAGGATTCACCCAGCCCTAATAGTATTAACCCATCAGCTGATCCTGCTTTTTCAGGCAACATAAAGCTCTCCACTTAATCATTAGGCTTTTATCTTTTTCGAGCGACGTAAGCGTGATAAAAGTCTGCGTGCCATATCCCCAAACATCTCTGTTTGGGTAGGATGTGGATGAATAGCCTCCGCTACCTGTTCCAGGGTTAGTCCACCGGCAACCATCATAACACCCTCTCCAATGAGGGTATCGGCATGGTCGGCGAGAAAATGAACCCCGATTATTCGATGCGATTTTTTATCAGCAACTATTTTGATCATGCCATGCGTTTCGTTGGCAATCATGGCTTTGGCGTCAATGGCCATGGGAACCTTGACTTCGACTGCATCAATGCCCTTTTCTTTTGCCTGGGCAACTGACAGACCAACAAACGCTGCCTGGGGACGGGTAAAAATAACCCCAGAATCCTTGTCCTGATCATAGGCTAATTGGTGACCCAGTATAGAGGAAGCGGCGACACGCCCTTGTTGACCGGCGGTATGTGCCAGCATTAAACCGCCGATCACATCACCGACTGCAAATATATGCGCGACATTGGTACGGCAAAATTTATTGGCTTTAATGACACCGTTAGCCATTTCGACACCGGCTTTATCCAAACCCATTTGCGCAACCGCTGGCTTTTTGCCAGTCGCTAAAATAACATAGTCACAGGTAAAACTTCTGGCCTTGCCTTCCCCATCTTGAAAATTCAATTTGACACTGCCCGGCTCGCCTTTAATCGACTTAACCATGGAGGATGTATTAATGGTAAGGCGTGGTTCTTTCTCAAGGAGTCCGGTAAGGTTTTTAGCAATCTCGGTTTCAACTTCGGCCAACAACCTTTCCTGGGCTTCGAGCAATGTAACTTTGGCACCAAAATCGTGAAAGATTTGCGCCATCTCCAAACCAATAGCACCACCGCCAATGACACCAACGCGTTTGGGTGCACTCTCTAAAAACCAGACAGTGTCTGAGGTCAGCACGCTACCCTTTTTCAAACCCTCTTCGACACCCGGAATCGGCGGCACAAACGGCGGTGCACCGGTGGCGATAACGGCACAGCCAAAACTAATCTGCTTGCCTTTTTTAACGTTATCGTTGTTAGCTCTTTTGTGAGGATCTTCTAAATTGGCCGACTCGTCAATATTGACGGTATGGTCATTGACAAAACTGGCGTATCCCTGGATAAATTTTATTTTCACACTTTTATCGGTTTTTAAGGCCATTTCCCCACGGGTTTCCAGAATTGAACGTCGGGTTTTTTCCAGTAACGACCAATTAACAAAAACTTTCTCCGCGCCTTCTATACCCAAATGCTTGTCAGTGCTGCGGTTACGAATTTTATCCGCCGATGCACGCCAGGCTTTGGAAGGGATACACCCGCGCCACAAACACTCGCCACCGGGTAAAGGTGAATTATTTATCATCGCCACCTTGAGCCCCTGTTCAACCAGATCACGGGCACAATCTTCACCGCCGAGTCCAGCACCGATGACCACCACGTCATAATCCCAATTACCTTCGGGGATAACCGGTCCCGATGAACCAATCCAGTCCTGCGGTGTTTCGATAATGGATTTCAGTGAATTCAGGAACAAGGCGACTCCGGCACCGTTAACGACACGGTGATCAGCTGTAACGGTTAACGGCATGCCGTCTTTTTCCGCCGATGAAATCGCCAGAATAGCACAGGTACCAGGCGTTGGAATGGCATCAAAATAAGACACTCCCAACATGCCCATATTGGAAATCATAAAAGTCGGATTGGCATACTCGTCTGGTTTTAATCGACGACTCCTGGCGCGGCCAAGTAAATCTTTCCAGGCACTACCCAACTGTTGCAAATCCTGGCTCTGGCAATCTCTTAATATTGGCACAACCAGTCCACCGCCATCCGCAGAAACAGCCATACCAATATCGATATTGCTGCGTTCAACGATGCGGTCGGTTGGTTGATAGGCCCAGTTTAATGCCGGGTGTTTTTCAATCGCCAACGCACAGGCCTTGGCAATGGCCACAGTGACTGACACGCCCTTGGCTTTAGCGGCTTTGATTAATGCCCCTGGCTGCGCATTAACGGTCACGTTAAACGTGGGCATCGATAATGCCGAAGTCATTGAATGACTGACGGCTTTCTCCATCGCATTCATCGGACGGCCATCACCGGGGACAACCGGCTCGGCATGTGCATGCAGCGTGCCTCTTGTGCCCGGCTGCGCATTTTGAACATCTTCTGCTGTGATCGCTCCGGCCGGGCCAGTACCGTTTAATTGCGCCAGACTGACCTGCAATTGACTCGCCAGTTTTCGGGCAAACGGCGTCACCTTGGTACCCGCAGGTCTAGCGGCTGGCGCGGTCGATGTCACTGATGAAAATCCAGCATTATTTTGCGCTGACCGAATCGCTGTACTGTTACTCGATACCGAAGTTTCAGCACTGATGGCCGCCACGGGCGGCGCGCTATTCACTACGGTCACTGACTGATCGAGTACCTGCGCTGCGGTTTCCACAATATAGGCCAGCAGGCCACCCACTGGAACCACGCTATCAGCCGCCGCAATGGGACCGGATAAATAGCCATCCTTAAAGACCTCGACATCCATGATCGCCTTGTCAGTCTCGACTTGGGCAACAATATCACCACGACTGATCGCATCACCTGCGCCTTTATCCCAGCTGACAACAATGCCTTCTGTCATCGTATCCGATAGCTGTGGCATCTTGATAATAGTCACAACCCCTTCTGGCACGCTATTTTCTGCAGAAGATTTTTCGCCTGTGCTTTCTATATTGGCGGCGGTCATTTGCTTGTCTACCTGGGAAACGGATTCTGTATCCGCATCAGCCACGCCTGTTTGGCTAGCCGCCGCATTTTGTGTTATTTCAGAATCAACAACATCGTCGGCGGATTCGACAATATAGGCAATTGCCTCTGCTACTGGCACCGTTTCGCCAACAGCAACAATCGGTCCCGACAAGTATCCAGCGCGGAATACTTCGACGTCCATTATCGCCTTGTCGGTTTCAACGGTCGCGACTATATCACCACGATTAATTTCGTCACCGACATTTTTTTCCCAAGTAACAAGAACACCTTCGGTCATGGTGTCAGATAATTGCGGCATTTTTACTGAATATGGTTTAGACATTTTACACCTGCTGGAAACTGCATTTCCCCTAATTGTACCTAAATGAAATTCATGATGAACCGAAGTAGCCCGGGCTTCGCGCAGCGAACGCCGGGAGAACAAACATTCTATTCGAACCGAAGTAGCCCGGACTTCGCGAAGCGAACGCCGGGAGAACGAACATTCTATTCTTCCGTGTCATAGTAAGCTACCGACTACCTAGCGCATACTCCTGTTTTAATTGAATTTCGAAACATATTCTTTTTTTCCCGGCGTTCGCTTCGCGAAGTCCGGGCTACTTGTATCTACCAAAGACAAAATTGGATTACCTGCCCAGAGTGGCCAACACTGTTTTGATCACATCCTCAACATCGGGAATCGCTTCTTTTTCTAGTCTATGATTATAAGGTATTGGCACATTGGCGGCAGAGACGCGTGCGGGCGCTGCATCCAATTCGTAAAAACATTCTTCATTAATGATCGCCATGATTTCAGCGCCGACACCCACGGTGGGCTCTGCCTCTTCAACAATCACGGCTCGATGGGTTTTCGAAACCGACTTGACGATACCCTTTCTGTCGAGCGGACTCAGCGTATAAAGATCAATCACTTCAGCGTCTATTTGATATTGGGAGGCAAGAATTTCGGCAGCCTGCAAACACCAATGCACGGAAATATTATAAGCAAACAAACTGATATCTTTACCACGACGCGCCACTTCCAAGCCTTCCAGTGGATGAAAATATTCATCATCCGGTACGTCACCCTTCATGTTATACATCAACTCATGCTCATTGATAAAAACCGGGTCATTACACCTGACCGCCGATTTCAATAAACCGTATGCCTGCTTGGGATTGGAAGGGGTCACAACACGTAAACCGGCGATCCCCATAAACACCTTTTCCATCCTCGCTGAATGCTGTGCGCCTAGCTGATGAGCAGTACCGCCCGGCGAACGAATAACAACCGGCGCCTCCAGCTGTCCTCCGGACATATACCTGACTTTTGCCGCCGTATTAAATATCTGATCCATCGCCAACCAGGCAAAATTCACCGACATGATTTCGACAATGGGGCGGACGCCAATAAAAGATGCGCCAATCGCCAAACCGGTATAACCATTTTCTGAAATCGGCGTATCCATAACACGCTCAGGACCGTATTTATCATACAGTCCCTGAGTCGCCTTGTAAGTCCCACCAACAACCCCGATGTCTTCGCCCATGCAAATAACCATGGGATCATTATCCATTTCTTCGTCGTGCGCTCTTCTGATAGCTTCCCAAAACATTAATTGATGCATTATCGTCTCCCGCCAGTAACATAGGGATCATTTTCGGCCAATACATATTTTGCCAGCATCTCTTTTGGCGGTTCAGGTGATTCTTCCGCAAACTTGATCACTTCTGATTCTATTTCATCAAGTATTTCCGCATCCATGGTTTGATATTCTTCCTGTGAAAATTCACCCGCCTCTATCAGACGATCACGAAGGGTAATAATAGGATCACGTTTACCCCAGATTCTTTCTTCGCTTTTTGAACGATAAGCGTTTGAATCGGACATGGAATGCCCACGATAACGATAAGTCATCAGTTCCAGAAAATAAGGACCGTTGCCAGAGCGCACATAATCGATGGCTTCAACGGCTGCCGCATAGACTTTTTCAATATCTTGCCCATCAACTTGTCGGGACGGAATGTTATAACCGGAAACCCGTTTATATTGATCAACCACGGCCGTAGAACGATCAATGCGTGTACCGATGCCATACAGATTGTTTTCACAGACATATAACACCGGCAAATTCCACAGCTTGGCCATATTCAACGATTCGTGAAAGGTACCCTGATTATTGGCAGCATCACCGAGAAAGCAAATACAGATTTGCTCGCCTTTTTTCATCTGTATGCCTTTGGCAATACCCGCTGCCAATGGAAACGGGCCACCGACCAACGCGTAGCCGCCCATAAAATGCTTGTCAACATCAAAAATATGCATCGAGCCACCGAGCCCCTTACAGCAACCGGTTACTTTGCCATACAGTTCTGCCATAAGCCGCTTTGGATCAGTACCGGATTTAATCGCGTGTATGTGATCCCGATAACTGGTAATGACATAATCATTCCCGGGACGGGCCGCATCCAATATGCCATAAGCGCAGGCTTCTTCCCCGGAATACAGGTGTAAAAAACCACCAATTTTTCGTTCAACATAAGCTTCATAGCATCGCTCTTCAAAGCGACGCCCAAAAAGCATTTCCTTTAACAGGCGCTTTTTTGATTCTAGTGATAACTGTGTATTTTTTAAGTTACTCATGCCTTTTGCACTCTTGTTTTTAAACCCAGTTTGAACCCAGCTTTTGAACTAAGCTCGAATGGACTATTATAGCGTTTTACCGGTCCGTGGGGATTATGTTTCCTTTTCACTTCATAGTGAATGAATTTTATGCAATAAATTAAATAGACCCGGTATGATCTTTGTTTTACCAGACAAGGTCAAGACAAAGCTAACTTGGGTCACATAGAAAGAAGTAATAACTTCCAATTAATCAGCTAGTTAATAAACTATTATGAATAAACCTAAACGTTTGATTTTGAGTCAACCCGATGACTGGCACCTGCATGTTCGCGATGATTTGATTATGCAGCGGGTTATCCAGCATACCCAGCAAGCCTTTGCCCGGGCGATTATCATGCCCAATTTAAAGCCAGCAGTGACCCAAGTAGCATCCGCTGAGCAGTATCGAAGTCGAATTCTAAA
>QILK01000097.1 GCA_003233345.1 Gammaproteobacteria bacterium
ATGGCTTTTTTACCGGTCAGAATATTGATATAACCCAACATATTCAAACCATTTACTATTTCAGCTTGGATGACAATAATACGGGAATTCTTGTTAGCCTTCTCGGTCTTTAGTAGTGCGTATTGAGGAATAGTGATATCGATCGGCGTGCTGCGGGAATTCGCTTTTGTATAGGCAAAAACAGCTTTATCGGCATTAACATCATCTTTGGTAGCAACTTTCCCTTTGATATGTCCTATTTCCGACAAGGGTGGCCACGCTGATTTATTTTCCGAGTTAGCGGATAGTATAGAAATGAAAAATACAAATAATATAAAAGGTATTACTTTTTTAAAATGCTTGCTCATAATCGGCTTCCGTATCAATTAGGCTACTACACACTACAGCGTACACTCTAGAAAAAACTTAACCCACAAATTAGAGCCGTTAAACTATATTTTCTGTCACGTAATTTGGTGTTCAGCTAACGCTGCAAATACTCTTCATAGTTACCTTGAAAATCTACAATACCCGTTGGGGTTAACTCAATAATACGGGTCGCCAGTGATGATACAAATTCCCGGTCATGGCTGACAAAGATTAACGTACCGGCATAGTTGTCCAATGCCAGGTTTAATGATTCGATCGACTCCATATCCAGATGATTAGTCGGTTCATCCATTAGTAGTATATTGGGACGCTGTAACATCAATTTTCCAAATAGCATACGGCCTTGTTCGCCACCCGATATCACGTTGATCCTTTTTTTAATCTCGTCTTGGGAGAACAATAGACGACCCAGTATTCCGCGAATAACTTGTTCATCATCATTTTCTTTGGCCCACTGGCTCATCCAGTCGAACAAACGCGTTTTTCCTTCGAAATCCGCCGCGTGATCCTGCGCATAGTAACCAATATTCGAATTTTCCGACCACTTAACCTTCCCTGCTGCCGGTTGCAGATCGCCAACCAAACATTTTAATAACGTGGTTTTACCAATGCCGTTAGGTCCGATTATCGCGACTCGCTCACCGACCTCCACACTCAGGCTTAAACCTGAAAACAACTCTTTGTCGTAACCTTTACTCAATTTTTTCAGCTCTAGCGCAAGTCGATATAATTTTTTCTCTTGATCAAAACGAATATAGGGGCTTTGACGGCTAGACGGCTTTATCACCTGTAGTTTAATTTTATCAATTTGCCGAGCACGCGAGGTCGCCTGTTTTGATTTTGACGCGTTCGCAGAAAAACGGCTGACAAAAGACTTGAGTTCCGCTATCTGCGCTTTTTTCTTGTCGTTATCGGCCAGCAGGCGTTCGCTTGCTTGTGTTGCTGCCGTCATATATTTATCGTAGTTGCCTGGGTACAGTCGAATTTCACCATAATCCAAATCAGCCATATGCGTGCAAACACTATTTAAAAAATGGCGATCATGAGAAATAATAATCATGGTGCAATTGCGCTCATTTAATACACCCTCTAACCAACGAATAGCATTGATATCGAGGTTATTGGTGGGCTCGTCAAGCAGCATAATGTCCGGCTGGGAAAATAATACCTGTGCCAGCAATACCCGTAGTTTCCAACCAGGTGCCACGCCACTCATTAGCCCACTATGCTGCTCAATGGGTATGCCAACACCAAGCAATAGCTCGCCTGCACGTGCTTCAGAGGTATAGCCATCCATTTCTGCAAATTCTGCTTCCAATTCGGCGGCTCGAATACCATCGGCTTCGGTCATGTCCGGATTGGCATAAATCGCATCGCGTTCTGACTTGACCGCCCATAATTCTTCGTGCCCCATAATGACTGTGTCAATCACACCATATTCTTCGTAGGCAAACTGATCTTGTTGCAACTTACCAATTCGCTCATTTGGGTCTTTTGCGACATTCCCGGCTGAAGGCTCCAGATCTGCCCCTAAAATTTTCATAAAGGTTGATTTCCCACACCCATTGGCACCGATCAGACCGTAACGATTGCGATTACCAAATTTGACAGAAACATTTTCAAATAGCGGCTTGGCGCCAAATTGCATGGTGATATTCGAGGTTGTTAACATTGTTTTTTCCGACTAGAAATAGCTGAATAGTGCGAACCTTTATCGAAGGTACACACAATTTAGATAAAATAAAGTGAGTGAAATCAGGTCCGCTTGCGAGGCGCGTAGGTAGAGCCCCCTATGCCTGCACGTGAATTAAGGGTTTCAGCAACAATTTGCGCATGCTCGGTCACTTCCTGTAAGGTTCCTGGTTTTCTGCCTTCAATTCTGGAACTACCGCGTCCGACTACATAGCGATACCAGTTATCGCCAGGCAAACCCTCGGGAGTCTCGGTTTTCTCGACCGTTTCCACTTGGTATTTACCCGCCTTTGTATTTTCTTCTTCCGTCATTTAATCACCTTTACTGACTTTGCTTCGGTATTGAGCGTGCCTATACCGCACCTGATCGCACCGCTTTGAAGCAATAGCCGGATTCTAATAGCCAGATTCTAAATTGGGCCCGATTATACCATTTTGGGATCAAAGAATGTGCTGATAATTCTTTTTTCTCATATTTATTTCAATTGACTATATATTCATGCTCGCTACCCAAAACCAAACTGCATTAACCCGCCTAACTGCCATAACACCGGCCTACAATCGATAAATCCACATGCAATGCAAAAATAACGAAAAAGAGCTTGAAAACATTGGCTTATCCTACACTTTATTGTTTCTAGAGAGCGGAGTCTAACGAATTATCGCCTTAAGAGTTTACTGTGATGCGCCATTTCAATACTGCCGCCGAAGCAAAAATATCAAAAAATTGACTGTTATGATTACTGATAGGGATTCACTAACATTTCCTCGACTTTAGCCAAGCAGCCAATAATTTTTCTTCTTCTTTTAGCTCGTAGGCATTCAGCAAACCACGCTGCAGTGCCAAAGAAACAGCCCGGGCACGTACATTAATCAACTCACCTTTTCCCGACTCATCCATTCTGTCGATATTGGCACCGAGTTTTGTATACAACGATTGCAAGCGGTTTTGGACACCGCGTCGTGACAGGAAACGCCGATCGGCGATGGTATTATCGGTTAAGCCCAGCGCTATATCTATCAACACATCGTATTCAGCGTCTGATAAAGCACCGTCGCGCTGTTGACTGCGCGCCTGCACTTGACGTATTTGTGGATCGATCCAGCACTGGCACTCTTCAAACACAGACTTCGCAGCTCGTAGCAAGGTCTCAGCAGTGTTGTTTTTAAGAATATATCCGTATACAGTTTCTGCCGGAATCAATTTAGCGAGTGCGCGTATATAGGTTTCATCACTATATTGGGACCAAAATAATATTCTGGCTGCCACCTGCTTTTTCCAGACTTTTTTCGCCAACTCTATTCCGTTTAGCCCGGGCATTTGAATATCAGTAATCAACCAGGGTTCTGGATATTTTTTACAAACCAGAAGAGCTTCACTTGCGTTGACGGTCACCACGGGAAGATAAGATCCAAATACTTCTGACAAGTATTGTCGGTCACGCGGATTGTCGTCGGCAATGATAAGCTCGGTCATTACCCCTGCACCAGCAGCAATTTAAGTTCAACACACGTCCCGCTCGCAAAGCGCGAACGGCGCCATTTAATTTCAGCACCCAACATTCGGGCACGTTCAGACATATTCAAACAGCCGTGACCGGAAAATACATTATTTTCGGGCATGCCGACACCATTATCTTCTATAGTAACCAGCAACTGCTGCTGAATGATACGCAGGCAGACTTCAAATTTATCACAACGTGCATGTTTGATAACATTGTGTATGGCTTCTACCACTATTCTAAATAAATTTAGCTTATAGTCTATTGATATCATCTGTTCGATAGCCTGATCACACTCAAAGTGACAGTCGGGGAAACCAGGTAGTGCATGGTTGCGATCCAAAAACGATTTTAAGGCGGGCTCAAGGCCGAGTATTTCCAGCACTTGAGGATGAAGGTCGTCTATAGTTGACCGCAAGCTACTGATGATGTTATCGATATCAAGTCGCAAGTTAGTTAACCCCTCCTTCCTGTTCTGCATCGATGCGATGTTATCGACCTTGCGATTTATGCTTGTCAGGTCTGCTAATATCCCATCGTGCATATCCATTGCAATTCTTCGCCGTTCGTTTTCAGCTCCTTTTAAAACGCTCTCCACCCCGAGTACATTGACTAATTGTGAAATCATGTTGCTGATACAGGTGTCCAACTGATCCAGTTCGTCACCCTTATGGAATAGTGGCGCAGGCGCCAGTCCCAAACTATCCACACAAGTTGAATTGGCACGTTGGGTAAGCGAATTTAGCCTTCTTCGTAAAACCCGCAAACCCCATAACCCCAACCCGGCGGCAAGGACAATACAAAAAATCAACGCCGCAACTAATATCATGGTCATTCGCGAACTAATGCGGACTAGCTTGTGGTGATTTTCGATATAGGCAGAACGCCGCTGTGCCGCGAATATTTTATTTTGATGCTCAAGTGCGGGCATCAAACTTATTAGCTGGCGAGCGAATTCTTCAGGTTTTACCCGATCTGGATCGCGTATCATTTGCTCCTTCTGTTTAATCTGTTGTCGCAGCTCCGCTGATATTTGTGACAACAGATTTACATCCAATAAACTGTTGGACAGGATCTTTGTCTGCTCTATATAGTCAAAATAATTGTCGTCCTGTTGAGTATTATTAGCATTTTTCATCTCACCGATCACTTTATTTACCCTGTTGGCACTAGCAATACTCGCCTGAATCCGGTTGGTCAGCACTTCCCAACGCCGTGTTATTTTATTTTCGCGATTTATATTTGACAGTTCATATAACGTATAGACGATCAGGCATGCCAATATTATCACTATTATAAATGGCGCAAGAATAAACTGAAATCGAAAAGAAAGTTTCATTATGACCTGCAAAGTAGCCTAAACCGACTGGGTTATCGAATCCACTGACCCCTTCTATTCTATCCTATTTTTTGGTCTGGCTACTGTGCAAATGCACAGTCAGCTGCACGTAATCAACCTTTCTTCAGCACGGCTTTCTGCCTTACATGCAGTACCCGGTTAGCGCATATTAAACATGCTAGACCCTACACCCTATTGTGAGCAAATAAATTCATGTGCAAGATAACTGAAAAAACCATAAATTTAGGCTTTATAATATGTTTGTTAATAATTAATATTGATGCCTATGCTGCACCCGACTATGCCCGAGAAAAAAGATGGGCAGCACAAGTTGCACCGGATATTCTAACAGGCGAGGTCGTTTATCTTACCCAAAAAAACCAACATAAATTTCTTGGTATTTACACCAAAGCCCAAAAAAATAAAATGGCAGTCATTGTCGTACATGGTATGGGCGTACACCCTAATTGGGGAATAATTTCTTTACTGCGTCTACAACTTGCGGAACATGGCTATACCACTTTTTCTATTCAAATGCCTATACTCGCGGCAAACGCCAGCTACAAGTCCTATGCTACTTTATTCCCCGACGCAGTTGACAGACTAAAAGTCGCGGTCAGCCATCTAAACAATCTGGGATATAAGCGGATCACTATAGTCTCGCATAGCAATGGTTCGCGTATGAGCCGAGAGTATTTGCTCGATAATCCTGCTTCATTAACAGCCTGGGCAGCGCTTAGCTTGACTCAAGGTGACACGTTTAAGGGAATCAAAGTACCTATTCTTGACCTCTATGGCGAAAAAGATTTGCCGCACGTATTAGCGTCAGCCGCTAAACGCAAAGCTTCGTTTGAAAACGTTAGCGCTTCAAAACAGATCACAATACCGAACGCAGATCATTTTTTTAATCTTCATGAAAATCAAATGATCAAAACCGTTATTACCTTTCTCGATGGACTTAAATAATCCGCAATATCACTGGAGTCAATTATGAAAAAAACTGTAATCCTTATCTTGGCCCTGGGGTTTGGTATTTTACAAACCACGCATGCATCCCCAAAAGACGACTTAAAAATATTTCAGGATTTTTTTAAAAAACGCTTCCCTAAAGTAAATTTCGGCGATTTTAGCGATGGCGTTTATGCGCTGGATAAAGACCGACGAGAAGCCTGGAAAGACTGGATGGATTTTGAACCGCCCTTTACCGACAGCATCGAACTGGGTAAAAAACTATTTAATAAAAAATTTAAAAATGGAAAATCTTATGCCAGCTGTTTTAAAAACGGAGGCATTGGCATACGTCAACACTATCCGATTTTTGATAAAAAATCCGGAAAGGTGGTCACGCTGGAATCGGCCATTAATCAATGTCGTGTCAGCAACAAGGAAAAACCCTACCCTTGGAAAACCGGAAAATTACCTGCGATTTCATCCTATATGGCCTTTACCAGTCGCGGAAAAAAAATAAAGATAACCGTCAGCAATGACCCCAGATCCCTGGCGATTTATGAACGCGGTAAAAGACATTTTTATACAAAACGCGGGCAATTAAATTTTGCCTGTGCCGATTGTCATCTACATAATTCTGGCAACAGGATTAGAGCAGAGTTACTGAGCCCAGCTTTGGGTCAAGTAACCCATTTCCCGGTTTGGCGACGAAAATGGGCTAACGCAGCATCCGCTAAAGGTAAATCCGGGCCCACTCATGGGCTGGGCACTTTGCATCGGCGCTATAGTGGCTGCAACAAAAATATACGCGCTAAACCCTATAAAGCGCAATCGGATGAATATACGGCACTAGAGTATTTTCAGACTTATCTGAACAACGGACTTAAAATTAATGGCCCGGGACTTCGACAATAAGTGATTTAATCCAACAAGGCCCAGGATACGCTGGGCTTTTTTATTTTAATTTTACAAAACTTCTGTACAAGTAAACATTTTTGCCAAATATTTTGCTAAATCCTCTAAATCAATCATTTTTACCGTATTATCTCTTTAAAATAAAGTACAATAATTGGTCGAACCTATTATAAATATAAAGAGGCGGTTAGTGGAAAAGTTAGTAAAATATTCCCTCAGTGTTTTCGTTTTTCTCGCTTTGATTCTCTTATCCCTTTATTTCAGTCACCTGTTTGGCGAAGAAAAAAGTCCACCACAGGCTGCGAAATTTGATGAAAATATTAAAATCACTATTACCGCCGATAGCGATTCTGTTGCCAAAAACGAATCCGGGACACCGACATTTTATGAAGACCTCAAATCACTCAAAATAAAAATACAGCTTAGTAAAAATGTTGAGGAAATATCGATTGATGCCTCCTTGCAAGTCGTCAAAGCCGAAGGTTTCGACAAACCGAAAGAATTAACGTCTTTCAGTAAAGACATACCCGAGGATTCACAATTTACGTACACGCTGAATCCTCAATCCTCGGCATTGACGCCGGGCGATTATAAAGTTGTCTTCACCTTAAAATCAAAAGAAAGCAAAAGCGTGCCGATAAAAATAGTACCGCGCCACCCGGCGGCTGACTTAGCGTCGACGCTGAAACCACGTTCAGGCTATAACCTGCTAAATCGGCGCTTGGGCGGTAAAATTGAATCTTACACCTCACAGCTAGACAATGCGCAATGGGCCGTCAGGAACGTTCACGATGGCATTCCTTTTAAAGTCGCTAGTGATAGCCGGGGCTCCCAATTTTGTACCAATTGCGGCTGGTCATCAAATACGGGTGGCCCGTCTAATATTGTTTTCAGTTTTTATAAAAACCAGGTTGCCACCATCGACACAATTATCATCGATACCGCCGCCTATACAACTTTACGTGATCTCGACGCTGTTCCCAAATATGTTGAAGTCTGGGGTTCCGACAGCAGCAAGGACGACAAAGATTTTAAAAAACTGAAAACAGCCAGGTTACGCATGATTGCCACTGAACAGTTTATTGACCTGGAGCCCGTTAAACTAAAATATCTAAAAATCGTTTTTGTCGATGCCCACCATGAAGATTTTGTTCGCGTGGCTGAAATAAAGGCATTGGAACACGATAGTAAAAATAACAGTATTGTAAAATCTGTTACTGTGAATATTGCTGATCCGGCAACCGGTACGTATCTGATTCACTACACTTCGGATGCGACCTCGCAAACCCTAAACGACATAGTCGACGGAAAAGTTTCGATGAATTCAGGGTGGGCATCAGGTAAATCCAAGCTGGGCAAACAGGACTACCTGCCACAGGACTTTACCTTTGGATTTAAAAACCATAAAAAGGTACACATTGATTCTATTGTGATCGACCAGCGTAGTGGCACACCTTTTTATCAAATCGACGACAAAAAAACAGCCTGGGTCAAAAAAATAGCCATCTACGCATCCAATAGCCATCCGTTCAAAGACTTCAAACATGTCAAAACGATTGAACTTAAATCGCTAACCAGTGAGCAATCCTTTAAGCTAGATATTGATGCAAAGTATTTGAAACTGCGGGTGTTAGAGAATTTTGGGGGACCCTATACCAGTATCGGCGAAATAAAATTTATTGAAGGCAATAAACCTGAGTATCACTCGGTCATGATCGAAACCTACGGCGATGCCGATTCAAAACAACAGTCCTTCCAGGTCAGCCAACCAGAGACGGTAGAAAAATTTGGTGCCGATAGACTCGAAAAGGAACCGAATAATGATATTAACAACAGTAACCCTGTCGTATCGCAAAAACCCATCGAAGGCACTATAAAACCCCTTGTTGATATAGATTTTTTTAAGCTCGAAGAGCAACCACAGACATCCACTGACCAGCAAGAATGGATTACGCTAACAACAATTCTTAAGGGTCTACCCTATATCACCACTTCGCTGACTTTATTCGATAGCAATAAAAACGTTATCAAGAAATTTGATCCGAGTCAGTCCTCGGATAAAAAAATTCATTTAAGTTGGCATATAAAGCGCGACAGCTTCTACTATCAGTTAAAATCAGTCCCCGCGTCGGTCGTGCTTATTTGGGATACCAGCGGAAGCATGGGCGGTCGGTCAGAAAAAGTTAAACTTGCTGTTCAGGAATTCATTAAACATAAACCTGACGATATGCGCGTTAATCTGATACGATTCGGCAATAGAAATACTGAAGTTCTGCTTAAAGAATTCAGTGCCGATAAAAAAATTCTACTGGATGCGAGCGATGGTAAATTTAAACCTAAAGGCGGCACACCTTTGTATGATGCCATCAGAACCGGCGTACAGCTGCTGTCCAAAAAGAAAGGCAACCGGGCGATTATTCTGCTCAGCGATGGTGCTGATACACAAAGTAAATTAAAACATTACGAAATCTGGTCTTTTCTTAAAGATAACAAAGTTAGAATTTATACCATTGGGCTTGGCATCGAGCTTAAGATATTTTTGTCCAGACTTTTAGTCAGTGGCAAGCAAATTCTTAATAATATTTCGACCATTAGCGGTGGTAAAGCGTATTTTACACCCGACCCGAAAGCGCTTGAGCGTATCTATCAGGTCATTGCTACCGAATTAACATTGCCGCCAAAATACCTGCTACATCCTCACATAAGCCGGGGCAACGGCAAGCTGTTGCTAACCGCTACCGGCGAAAGAATATCGGCGGTATCCGCTCCTACGCATATCGAACTGATTCTGGATGCTTCCGGCTCAATGCGAAAGAAAGTCCAGGGCAAACGCAGAATCGATATCGCCAAGAAAGTCCTTACTGAAATCATAACAGACTTGCCGGACGACCTCAGCGTCGCACTTCGAGTATACGGTACAAAAAAACCTCGACGTTGGAAGTATGATTGTAAAGACACCGTCTTATTAAACCCGTTTAACAAGCTAAATAAAAAAACCATGATCGAGCAAATTAATTCTATCGAGGCACGGGGAACCACCCCTATTGCCTTTAGCCTGGAAAAACTGACAAGCGATTTTGCCGGTATAAAAGGCGAGAAGCTCGTTATTCTGTTGACCGACGGTCAGGAGGGTTGCAATGGCAACCCGGCTAAAACGGTCCGCACGCTTAAGAAAAAGGGGCTTAAATTCAGGCTTAATATCGTCGGCTTTTCATTAAGAAATAATAAATTGATTAACAGCATGAAGACCTTGGCTAAACTGGGCGGTGGACAATACTTTGGTGCCCAGAATTATAATTCGTTAAAAAAATCATTGGCGGATGCAATGTCAGTCAATTACCGGGTATACGATAGCAGCGATAAACAGGTCACTCAGGGACAGTTAGGCAGAGATCCGATTGAATTACCTGAGGGTTTCTATACGATAAAGCTGCAGACGAAAAACCGGGTGATGAGCATCGACAATATCTGTATCACATTGAACCAGCAAACGGTCGTCGAGCTTAAAAAGGAAGGCGAAGAAGTTGCTGTGACCCGGAAATCGCCGAAAGAGGGTTTGTGCCAATAGTCATGTCACATTATAATTCGCGGGTATCTGGCTGACTAGCATTCGAGGCTTACCATGAAAATATCCACATCGGCATTAACACTATAAAGCAATCGAAACCCAGTGGATTGGGCCAGTAGCCCGGACTTCGCGTAGCGAACGCCGGGGAAAGCTTAACCCTTTTAAATTCGACCAATACCCTAAAATTCCAGCCAGATGTAGGTCCGACACATCCTACTTTGTTGTTGTCGCTATGTGCGTTTCCCCGGCGTTCGCTACGCGAAGTCCGGGCTACTTGTATTAACTGTGTCTTAGCGCAATCGCTGATCGACGAGGTTTGGGCAGGACTTAAGGGCTACAATGTTTTCCTAAAACTTTGCACGTTAGCTGCCCTGACAACTGGGCCTTTATTATTCCAGCTGGTATTCACGTAACTCATTACCGATGCTATTTCATAGTCGGTTAGCTTGCGAAACGAATGCATAGGATTTCGTGTGCTGCCCAGCAACACCAATCGAATATAGGTGTCTTTCGTTTTTCTGTTAATCACAAGACCTTTTAGTGGAGGGAATTTTCCAACAAAACCTTCCCCACTGTTACGATGACAAGATGCGCAATATTTCTTATAAAGAAGCTCACCATCCTCTAAGGTTTTTTGCTTGCTATGCCGAATGCCCGGGACGATAACAACACGCTTGAGCATCGCGGATGTGTATATAGTTTCAGTCTTTGCTTCTGAATTTGGTTTGATTTCTAATTCTTTCGTGCGTGCCGTTTCGTTTGTGGTTTTCCCAGGTTCTGATTCTGTTCCATGCCTTTTTGCGGTAAGCATTGCTACTTTTGCTTTTGTTGCGGCCAATTTTTTCTTTGCAGTCTCCTCTTTGGCGACTAATTTTGACGCAAGCTTAACGGCTTCCGCTTTTTTTAACGTCGCTTCTGCTTTTTTAATCGCCGCCTTTCCCGCTATTTTTTCTGCTGTTATTCGTTTAGATTTTAGCCGCGTGACTTCT
The DNA here is from genome assembly GCA_003233345.1 of Gammaproteobacteria bacterium. Classification (GTDB taxonomy): domain Bacteria; phylum Pseudomonadota; class Gammaproteobacteria; order SZUA-21; family SZUA-21; genus SZUA-21. Next base: position 11,323 of record QILK01000097.1, read on the forward strand.
CTCTGCGCTTCGATTTTTTCTGCATTAGCCGCCCTTATTGCCACTTTTATTTGCCGCTTTGCCAAGCGCTTTTCAGCCTTAGCTGTTTTTTCGGCTTCTCTCGCTGTTTCCTTTACTGCTTTTTCTTTGGCTTCAGTTGCCTTCCTGGCTTCAGCTGCTTTCTCGACTTCAGCTTCTTTTTTAGCTTCAGCTACCTTCTTGGCTTCAGATGTCTTCTTGACTTCAGCTGCTTTCTTGGCGTCAGTTGCCTTCTTGGCGTCAGCTACTTTCTTGGCTTCAGTTGCCTTCTTGGCTTCAGCGGCTTTCTTGGCTTCAGCTACTTTCTTGGCTTCAGCGGCCTTCTTGGCTTCAGCTACTTTCTTGGCTTCAGTTGCCTTTTTCGCTTCAGCTGCTTTCTTCGCGTCAGCTGCCTTCTTGGCTTCAGTTGCCTTCTTGGCTTCAGCTATTTTCTTCGCTTCAACTACTTTCTTGGCTTCAGCTGCTTTTTTGGCTTCAAGTTTTGCGGCCTTATCTTTCGCTAATTTTTCCTTAGCCGCTTTTTCATCTTTTTTCGACTTTGATGCCTCTTCATTCTCTGCCTTTATATCGGCCATTTCCTTTGCGATCGATTGGGCCTGTAAGGCTTTTAATGCAGCCTTTTTTGCTTTCGCTTCCGCTTTTAGTACATTGGCTTCCGCTTTCAAGGCACTTGCTTTTGCTTTAGCCTCTTTGGCTTCTGCTTCCGCCTCCATAACAGAAATCTTAGCCGAGATTATGACAGACGCCGCAACAGAGACTTGAGGTATAAATAGCATTAATAAATACATCAAAATAAATGCTGTTAATTTTGTGGTTTTTTGTTCTATTGGTCCCATGATCATGGTCCTTCACTGTTAGAGAGCAGACGATATACTACTACAAAAGACCATGTTGTATTGCAAACAGAAATAATCGACTTCACATATTTCGGAAATATAAAACTAATCTTGTCCTTAATAATCCTCGCAAAATTAATACGCCGTAGTAAGCCATTAGTTACCTAATTATGTCAATTTATTAATTAAAGATTTTAAGATTTGTTCCGAATACTAGTTAAATATCTCCATTTTCTCAGATTTTTAAAACACTGTAAATTATTCAGGATTAACCATGGGATTACTTGAGCAACTACGTCAGAAAACGATACAAGCCCAAAGCGCCGAAAAGAAGGAGCATAAACGCTGCGCAGATTTGCAAAAATACTACGATAAGGAGGTTAATCCGAAAGTAGAATTAGTCTACGATTTTCTTAAAGAACTCGAGCAGCATCTGAATTACCTTCAGCCAGATATCGCTGTCGATTACCAGGTTCCCGCTGTCGGTCGCATGACTAATCTTGTGCAATCTGACTACCAAATGAATAAAGGTCGACGCGAAGTGCTTTCCCGAGTAGCTTTTCAATTTACCTGTCAATCAAAAAACCATCTTAATATTACCCTGGAGGACAACCCTAAAATTAATCAGCTGATCGAGAAGCTGGATCGTTACGGTCTAAGATATGATTGCCATAAGACCCGAAATGAACAACACCAGGTCTCCAGCGCTGATATATTAATCTATGCGCGAGTTACCGTTTGCCTGGTATTTGTCGGCGTGGTTGAGACAGGCGGTATAGAACTAAACATCTCGAACTATCAGGAATTAGGTACTATAAAATCGTATCTAACACCAGCGCAAATTGATAATGCCTTTCTGGATGAACTCGGAAAATTTATTATGCGCAAAGACAACCTATTTCTTAAACATGAATTGACAAATGACCAAAAAGAATTTTTTAAAGAATTGGTCCGCAAAGAAAAAATTCAACGCCGTGAGGAATTGAGCGTGGCCACGATTTTAGAAAAAAATAGTCAAGAGAATAAATAAGTCTTTACCCAAAATTTTTTAGTATCAGAAAATCTCCATAACTGATAATCTGAGATAATGATTCGAACAACTAATAACCTACGTATTTCTGATATTAGCGCCGTTGACTCACCCGAGAAAATTTTTAATGAAATACCCATCAGCGAGTCCATCGCAGCATTGGTCAATCGGGTCCGTACCGACATTCATAAAATCATTTACGACCAGGATGATCGGCTATTGGTAGTCGTCGGTCCTTGCTCGATACATGAACCACAAGCGGCATTGGAATACGGACAAAAACTACTGCAAATCAGCCAACCGCTATCGGCTGAACTGTTGATTATCATGCGCACCTATTTTGAGAAGCCCCGCACCCGAACCGGCTGGAAAGGTCTCATTAACGACCCTGATCTAAACGGTAGTTTTGACATTAATAAAGGTGTCAGAATGGCACGAATACTATTATTAGAACTCAATGAAATGGGACTGGCAGCAGGCACTGAGTTTCTGGATATTGTCATTGGCCAGTATATCGCCGACCTGATTAGCTGGGGTGCCATTGGTGCAAGAACAACGGAAAGCCAGGTGCATCGAGAAATGGCATCTGGCCTATCCTGCCCGGTCGGATTTAAAAACGGCACTGACGGTAATACACTGATTGCCTGTGATGCTATCATTGCCTGTTCCGAGTCACATATCTTTCTGTCCCCGACGCAAGCTGGGAAAACAGCGGTATTCACAACGACCGGGAATAAAGATGCCCACGTGATACTCCGCGGTGGATCCTCCCCGAATTATAGCCATAACCACATACAACAGGTCACTAAAATTCTACAAAAAAACAATTTGCGGGAAAAAGTGATGATCGACCTTAGCCACGCAAATAGCCAAAAACAGTTTAAGCAGCAACTTGTTGTCGCGGCCGATATCTGCGCCCAAGTCGCTCAAGGTGAACAAAAAATACTGGGGGTCATGATTGAAAGTCATTTGCACGAAGGCAGACAGAATATTGAACCTGGAAAGCCATTGCGATATGGACAGAGCATTACCGATGCCTGCCTAAGCTTCGACAATACCCTTCCGCTATTAGAGGATCTGGCTACCGCAGTACAACAACGACGACAAACTTGCATCCGCTAAGCAAACAGGCGCTTTTTTTGTTAGGTATTTACAACCCAAATCACTCTGCGCTGGCTTGCGTTTATTAGTCCCCTAAGTTAGGGTATATATTATAACTATCCATAGCCGGTTCCATGCTGATTCTATCAAATTCAAGTGAAGGCCAACTAGTCGATCCAGAAAAATGGATCGTTTCATCAGCGGCAAATATACAAGAAGAACATAAAATTCCCGCACACCAGCATCATCGTGCGCAGCTACTTTTTGCACCTCGCTCTCACGTACAGGTTACAATCGCTGACAAAACCTGGGCACTGACACCACGTCATGCAATCTGGATTCCGGCGAATATTAATCATGAAGTTTCATCGGCGGGTGCCGCACAATACCGCTGCATATTTATCGAGCCAATGGCGGCTAACTGCCTTTTTCACGAACCTCAATTTTTACAATTAACGTCTATTTTTACTGCACTAATAAACGAAGC
>QILK01000174.1 GCA_003233345.1 Gammaproteobacteria bacterium
CCAGGAATTAGCCTTGTTCACAGCGATTACGACCAAGATTTTTTGCCGCGTATAATGCCTTGTCAGCACGTTCAAATACATTTTCAGGCGTGTCGTTATCGTTAAACCCGGCAATACCGGCCGACAAAGTAATACTGACATGCTTATCCCGAAAGTGAAATCCGCAATCCTCGATTGCCGCTCGTAATTTATTGGCAACATTGATAGCATCACTAATGCCAGCGCCTATCATCAATACTGCAAATTCTTCGCCACCATATCGGGCGACAAAATCGGTTTCTCGAATATTTTTGTTAAGAACATTTGCTATGACGGCCAATACACGATCACCGGCTTTATGCCCGAACTGATCATTAACCTTTTTAAAATAATCCACATCGAATAGTGCGAGTGAGAGCGGCTCACAAAAGCGCTTCCAACGCCGATATTCTTGATCAAGCCTTTCATCATAAGCCATTCTATTGGGAAGACCTGTTAACCGATCATGGGTTGCGAGTTTTCGCTGCTTTATGACCTTTGCCTTTAGTTCACCCGCCTGCTTTTCCATTTCCGTTAGCTTACTGCTCAGATGGGCAATATGGATTTTTGCCTTTTCATCTCTCTTTTCATCGAAACTAAGCAGCTCGTCCATATGTCGCGTGATCCCCTCCAGTTTCTCGACCACTTTCACTTTTAATTGGTCAATGCCCATTGAGCCATTCACACACAATCGCAGATCTTTAACTTCATTTTGAATCGCTGCACTAAACTTTAAGCTGTTTTGCCGGTGTTGCTTTCTCTCCTTTTCAAACACGACAAGAGAATTGTCGAGCAATTGCAGTTTTTCGGTGATTCTGGTTAAAAATAATTCCAAGTCCCGTTTTTCGGTCACAGACTTTACATGCAGATATTTTACCAGCGCCGCTGTTTTCTCAATGACCAGTGGCCAGTCCTGCGAGGCAACGGGGCTACTTAATTGATCGCGTAACGTATTAACATTTGCTTCCAACTCATGTGGCATATCGATCTTTTCGAGCAGTTCGAACAGCACTTGATTTGCCTGTTTTTTATCACTATCCGTATCGCTTAAGCTATGCCATTGACTGTTTATCTCTTGGGTAAATTTTTCTGCAACGATCAACATCTGTTGTGCACTACTAACGTTTTTAATTTCCGCTCTGATCTGATCAATACCACCGTGACGGATCAGTTCCTTTTTGATCCGCTCAACAATCAGACTCATCACATCCAGCCCAGCCTGATAACTCTGGTGCCCTTCTTCAGCTTGAAGTGGGTTTTTACCAGCAGAGCTACCAACATCGCTAGCAGATTCTATTTCTAGTGCGTCATCTGCGCCTTTAACCGGGACTGTGTCCTTAGTTTTATCAAACGATTTTATTCTTGACAAAAAACCACGGCGCTTCCCTTGCTGGGATTGCTGACTTAGCAATAACTTAAATGAGTTTTCAAACAATACTTTTACATTTTCACTCAATGACTGAGGATCACTGGCGGGGTCGCGTTTTAGTAATTTCATTTTTAGCGCTTTAACTTCAGCGCCAATCTGTTTTGGAAATGAAATATTATCGATAAGATAAAGCATCCAGTGAAGACTATCGCTGGAGGATTTATCTTGTGTTTTAAGGACTTCCATCCGGTCTAAAATTGATGTAATGGTTTTAACGCACTGTTGCAATTGATGGAAGGTTATTTTTTTTCGTAACGAATCTCTAAGTTCAGTTAATTTATAATCGATATTTTTATCAACGCCATCCAGAGACAAGCTTAGTCTTACCGTTGCGACTTTAAACAGTGCTTCTAGCTCGCTCCAATCTTTTTCCCTGTTTTCCAATTCCGTAAGGCTATCGAAATATTTTTTCTTCCATTGATCGTTCGCTTCAACCTTTTTCATGCTATGAATAATCCCGGCCTGTCTATTTATATTCGCTCAACACTGTTTGCTTGTGCATACCCATCACGTATTTGCAGCCCTTAATACCAATGTATGTGTGGACTTAGCGGTGAAGTATGTCAGTGCAATTAATGCAAAAATAAGGCACGATTTAAGCTAAATGCCGTAGAAAAGATAGCGGCCACAAAAATAATTTCTAAAAACCCAGGATTAGTATTCTTATTTGTAGACTTTTATACCGCAGCTGTCGGGAAGGTTAACTTCCATAGCAATAGGGAGGTGGTCGGAATAGGTATAATTAAGAACGGATACATTAACAACATCCAGTGTTGGTGATACCAAGATATGATCGATATTGCGCTCGGGACTCCAGCTGGGGAAGGTTAATAAATCATGTTTTGGTTCAGTCAGTCGAGCGTTATTTATTAGCAGTTTTACTTCCATACTGTTCGAACCACAATTAAGATCCCCCATCACAATCACATGCTCATATTGTTGTAGAATCTCGGCAACATAACTTAGTTGTCGCAAACGTGTGCGCCGTCCAAGGGCTAAATGGAGAATGACTATGACCAGCGGATTAGCAGGATCACCATAGTAGACAAACATGGCCCCCCTGCCCTTAATGGGCCCTGGCAACTGATGCTCGTCGATGCTACGCGGACGAAGCCGGCTTACGATCCCATTGCTGTGCTGCGCTAGCTTTCCCAGATTTCGATTAGTCTGGTGGTACCAATAAGGAAATTGTGCTTTTTCGGCAATATACTCTGTCTGATTTATAAACCCACTGCGCAGGCTACCGGCATCAACTTCCTGTAAACCAATGACATCATACTCCGTGATCAATCGGGCAATATTCGATAAATTTTCCATGCGTTCGCTATTCGGCAGTAAATGACGCCAGCTACGCGTAAGATAATGACGATAGTGATTGGTGGATGTACCGGTTTGGATATTATAACTCAACAGTTTTAAACTCTGCTTGCATGAACTATCACTAGCGGTAAAATTGCTATCATCTTCTGCGGTAATATCAACTTCAATATTGTATGATTTTTCTTTTAATTGTCCTTTCATATATTCTCTATATCGGGCATACCATTTCACCCAGATTCTCTGTCAACCTCAAATTTTCGTTGTAATCTACCGGACAGTCAATTATACATACCTTATTGAGGTCCATCGCCCTTTTTATCGTCGGCAATAAATCAGCTGTACGCTCCACGCGTAAACCCACCGCACCAAATGATTCGGCATATTTAACAAAATCTGGATTATTAAATTTGATATGAGACGCCCGGCCAAACGTATTTAGTTGTTTCCACTCAATTAATCCGTAGGCGCTATCATTCCATATCAGCACAATGATTGGCGTGTTTAACCTCACAGCTGTTTCCAATTCCTGCGAATTCATTAAAAATCCGGCATCACCAGTGACCGCAACGATCTGTTTTTCGGGATAAACCAGTTTTGCGGCAATAGCCCCTGGTACCGCGATACCCATACTGGCAAAACCATTAGAAATAATACAGGTATTTGGGTGCTCACAGCGAAACATCCTTGCCATCCACATTTTATGCGCGCCAACATCGCAGACCACAATATCGTCAAGATCAAGCGCGGTACGCAGGTCCCAAATAATTTTTTGCGGTCGAACGGGATAGGCACTGTCTTCAGCATGCTGATTCATTTCGCCTATCAACGCTTCACGTAACGGACGCATTAAATGGCCACTATGGGGTGTCGCTAACTCGCCAATTCTAATTAAAGAGTGCTTAATATCACCCACAACGCCAACCGCAACATTATAAGCTTCATCTACTTCAGACGAAGTCATGGCAATATGGATAATTTTTCTATCGCGGCTCGGGTGCCATAAATACGGGTGATATTCGACAAGATCATAGCCAATACAGATAACCAGATCGGCACGATCAAACCCGCAACTAACATAATCATGGGACTGCAAACCGGCGCTCCCCAATGCCATCGGATGCCTGAACGGTAATACGCCTTTTGCCATAAAGGTATTGGCAACCGGTATATTCAATTTTTTTGCAAATTGTGCCAGATGCTCCCAGGCACGACCGCGTACCGCACCATTACCGGCGAGTATCATCGGACTTCGCGCTTCGGAAATCATTTCAGCAGCCCGCTCGACACGGTCTTGCGAAGGTTCCGGTGGATGAAAATGCTTAACATTAAGCGGGTCGAGGTCGACTTCCATCTGCGCGATATTTTCGGGGAATTCAATAAAAGTCGCACCTGACTTTTCAGTCTGGGCAACCTTGAATGCCTTGCGGACCACTTCAGGAATGATATCCGGGGTAAGAATTTGCGAGGAATACTTGGTAATCCCTCTAAATATATTCTGCAAATCAAGTACCTGGTGCGATTCCTTGTGCAGTCGATGGGTACTCGCCTGGCCCGCTATTGCGACTAACGGCGCATAGTCCATATTGGCATCCGCCACACCGGTAACAAGGTTAGTTGCCCCTGGCCCTAACGTCGCCAGACAAACACCAGCACGACCGGTAAGTCGCCCATAAACATCCGCCATAAAAGCCGCACCTTGCTCGTGTCGGGTGGTAATAAACTTAATCGGCGAATCCAGCAACGCATCCATAACATCAAGATTTTCTTCTCCGGGAACGCCAAAAATATATTCGACCCCTTCATTTTCCAGGCATTTCAAAAATAATTCGGATGCTTTCAACACTTTCCCCTGATACTTTTTTTATACATTTTTATCTGTATTAACTTTTTGATTCTCTAGCGATCAAAAAATTAACGATCTTAATAAGTTTCTCAAACGGATTCGCTTCGTTTTTTGATGTGCTAACACGATACTTGCCATTAACAATCATCGTAGGCACACCGCTTACGCCATATTTGCTGACAATAATTTTGGCCTGCTTGATGCGCATTTCTACTTGAAACGAGTCAAACACTTGCTCAAAGCGATCTTTTTTAATTCCAAATTTTGCAAAAAATTTCCCTATCGACTCTTTTGATTCCAGTTTCTTACCGTGTTTATGCAATGCATCAAAAAAAGGTGTATGTATCTGCTCACCAATTTTCAGTAATTCTGCGGTGTAAAAAGCTTTAGCATGTATTTCCCAACTAGGGTTAAACGAAGCGGGCACGCGATAAAAGACGACATTTTTAGCCTTGCTCTTTATCCACTTGCTAATAAACGGTTCAAATCGAAAACAGTGCGGGCATCCATACCAAAATACCTCGACGACTTCTATCTGACCTGTTTTTGCCTGTGTTGGTTGTGTTGGTACTATTTTGAAATATTCAAACCCTTCGTGATATTCTTCCCCGGCTTGTAACCCGGCGGTCGCACCTAAAACCAGTATTACAGCCGTACACAATCTAAGCAAAATTTGTTTCATTCTAGACTCCAATTTATTTTTTATATATGTTATCAGGCAAAGCCAATTATTTCTGCAATCTTTATTCAATATGAACCGTTATCGGCCTAGATTTTCTGACAGGAAATAGGCGGGCTAGTTCGATCGTTAAACGGGTTATCTGGGAAAATTTATACTTAGGCACTTTTTGCCTGATCAACAAACAATGATTTAACCGCTTCGCCCATTTGAGCGGGCGAATCAGTAATCGTCACTCCGGCTGTTTCTAACGCCTCAAATTTTTCTTTGGCAGACCCTTTTCCCCCGGCGATGATCGCACCAGCATGCCCCATACGCTTACCCTTTGGCGCAGTAACCCCGGCGATATAGGCGGCGACCGGCTTCGACACATAATCACGAATATAGTCAGCAGCCGCTTCTTCGGCGGTGCCACCAATTTCCCCAACCATTAGAATAGCCTCTGTTTGACCATCATTTTCAAACAATTCAAGACAGTCAATAAACGAAGTCCCGGGTAACGGATCGCCACCAATGCCAATACAAGTGCTCTGGCCATAGCCGATTATCGTAGTCTGGTTAACCGCTTCATAAGTCAAGGTTCCTGAGCGTGAAACAATACCTATTTTACCGGCTTTATGTATATCACCTGGCATAATTCCTATTTTGCACTCACCCGGCGTAATAATCCCTGGACAATTGGGCCCAATCAGACGCGCGCCTGATTGCCTGACCGCGATGTTGGCCTCAAGCATATCCTGAACTGGAATACCTTCGGTAATAGCGATAATCAACTCGATACCGGCATCAACGGCTTCAAATATGGCATCCTTACAAAAAGGCGCGGGAACATAGATAACCGTTGCGGTTGCCCCCGTCTCTTTAACGGCATCTTCAACCGTATTAAAAATGCCGAGCCCCAACTGTTGTTGCCCGCCTTTTCCGGGGGTGACACCGGCAACCATTTTGGTTCCATAGGCGATAGCCTGTTCGGTATGAAACATTCCCTGCTTTCCCGTCAAACCCTGGCAAATAACTTTTGTATTTTTATCAACCAATACACTCATGCCGCTTCTCCTATCAGGCCAATTATTTGCTTTGCCGCATCTTCAAGATTTTTGACTGCAGTCACTTTTAACTTACTACCGTTTAGTAACTCGAAACCTTTCTCCGCCTGATTTCCCTGTAACCGTACCACCACGGGCACACTAACGTGTACTTCTTCAACCGCGCCGATAATGCCTTCGGCAATTAAATCACAACGCACTATTCCGCCAAATATATTAACCAATATGCCTTTGACATTGCTGTCCGACAAAATAATTTTAAACGCCTCGATGACCCGTTCTTTGGTCGCGGTGCCGCCAACATCAAGAAAATTCGCCGGGTTGCCACCGTGTAGTTTGATTAAATCCATTGTTGCCATTGCCAGTCCTGCGCCATTGACCATACAAGCAATTTCACCGCTTAAGGCAATATAGTTCAAGTCCCACTCTTTGGCTTTTAGTTCTCTTTCATCTTCCTGGCTAGGATCATGCAAAGCCTTTAATTCTGCATGCCGATACAGTGCATTATCATCAATATTTATTTTTCCATCCAGGCACAGCAAGTCACCGGAAGCCGTCACTACCAATGGGTTTATTTCCACTAAACTAAGATCCTTGTCCTGAAATAACCTCGATAACCCACTGAGCAACACTGAGAATTGCTTAACCTGCGCCGGGGACAATCCGAGTCCAAAAGCCAGTTTTCGGCATTGGTAGGGCTGCAATCCGACCAGCGGATCAATGGCTGTTTTTAAAATTTTATCCGGCGTTTCATTGGCGACCTTCTCAATTTCCATTCCGCCTTCTGTCGACGCCATAACCACAATTTTTCCAAGTCCACGATCGACAACCATACCCAGATAAAGCTCTCTGTCTATTTCGCAAGGCGCTTCTATTAAGACAGAACTGACGGGCTGTCCGTGCTGATCCGTTTGATAGGTGACTAATTGTGAGCCGAGCAGTTCGTTAACAGCATCGGCAACGGCATCACGATCAGATACAATTTTCACCCCCCCGGCCTTTCCCCGCCCGCCCGCATGTACTTGCGCCTTAACCACCCATCGATCACAATCCAGTTTAACCAACGCGGCCGCGACGTCGTTACGGTGCTTAATGACAACATTTTTCGGGACTGGCATATTGTATTCAGCAAACAACTGCTTTGCCTGATATTCATGAAGGTTCATTATTTCTCCAACAGGTTTTCAACAAACAGGGGCATCTAACGATATCATGCGCGACGTAATTTGGCGATATGTATTGCCCGACCATCAACCGCTAACGATGCTTCATGAAGCGCTTCTGACAGTGTTGGGTGTGCGAACATTGTTAGCGCCAAATCTTCTGCGCTGGCTTTTAGCTCTATGGCAATACAGGCCTGCATAATTAACTCCGAGCAATGAGGGCCAATCATATGCACGCCCAATAAACTATCGGTATCCACGTCCGCGATTACCTTTACCATTCCCGCTGTGTCGCCACTAGCTCTTGCACGCCCGCTTGCAGCAAACGGGAAAACACCTGTTCGATAATTTTGCCCGGCATCTTTAAGTTCTTTTTCTGTTTTGCCTACCCATGCAATCTCGGGGTGCGTGTAGATAATAGCAGGTATATTGCCATAGTTGACCTGCGCATAGTTTCCGGCGATTAATTCGGCAACCATCATGCCTTCTTCGGAACCCTTGTGCGCGAGCATTGGCCCTCGAACCAGATCCCCTATCGCATACACACAGTCAATACTGGTGCGACAACGGTCATCAACACTGACAAAACCGCCATTACCAATCTCCAGACCAGCATTATCAGCAGCAATATTTTCTGAATTAGGCCGCCTGCCAACGGCAACGATCATTTTATCGACCAGCTCCAGGTGTTCCTTGCCATCCTGGGTAAAAGTGACTTTAACTTTCTCGCCTTTGTGCTCGCACCGGGTGACCAGCGTATTGGTTTGAATATCAATCCCCTGCTGACGAAAATGTTTCCCGGCTTCTTTGGCTATTTGCTCGTCAGCCAGCGCCAGAAAATCCGGTAGCGCCTCAAATATTTTTACAGTTGAGCCAAGTCGGGACCAAACACTGCCTAGCTCCAGACCAATCGCCCCGGCGCCTATAACGCCCAAGGTCTTGGGTACTTCACTAAATTCAAGACCGCCCGTTGAATCAACAATCGCATTACCATCAAAACGAGCCGATGGAATTTCAATTGGACTGGAGCCGGTCGCGAGAATGATATGGCTTGCATTAAGCACAACAACCTCATTGGAACCCGTTTTTTCTACGCTAACCTGCCCTTTCGATCTTAGTTTGGCAACACCGGAAACCAGCGCTACTTTATTGGCAGCGAATAGCCCTTGTACCCCCTGTGTTAATTCATTGACAATTCTGTTCTTTCGATTAATCATTTGCGCTATATCAATATGCGTCTTTCCTGTCGAAATACCGTGGTGCTTTATCTCTGATTTAAGTTTTTCGTATAACGCCGAAGATTCCAATAGTGCCTTGGAAGGAATACAACCGATATTCAAACAAGTACCACCGAGCACGGGGTTGTTAGCAACATCCACCCAGGATTCGACGCAAACTGTTTTTAAGCCCAGCTGCGCGCAACGTATAGCAGAAACATATCCAGCAGGTCCCGCGCCAACAATGATGACATCGAAAGATGTTTCCATTAAACCTCCAGTAGTAATCGGGCAGGTTCTTCCAGCAGATCTTTAATGATGACAAGGAATTGAACCGCACCTCGGCCATCTATCAATCGATGATCGTAAGACAACGCCACATACATCATTGGCCGTATAACCACTTGGTCGTTCTCTACCATCGCCCGTTTTTCTATTTTGTGCATTCCCAGAATAGCACTTTGCGGTGGATTTATTATGGGAGTAGACAACAGCGATCCGAACACACCACCATTGGTCAGCGTAAAGGTTCCACCTTGTAAATCTTCGATGGTTAGTGTGCTATTTTTTGCCGCTTCTGCATACGCGCTAATTTTCTTTTCGATCGCAGAAAACCCCAGCTTATCGGCATCGCGCAAAACGGGCACCACCAATCCTCTAGGTGAACCTACGGCGATACCTAAATCATAATAATTATGATAGATAATATCCTTATCCTCAATCGACGCGTTGACATCTGGAAATCGCATCAGTGCTTCGATACATGCCTTTACAAAAAAGGACATAAACCCAAGACGAACGCCGTATTTTTTTTCAAACTGATCCTTATACTGCACGCGGAGATCCATCACTGCCTGCATATTTATTTCGTTAAACGTCGTTAGTATTGCCGCATTATGTTGAGACTCTAGCAAGCGTTCAGCAATACGCGCCCGAAGCCGCGACATCGGTACACGTTTCTCCACACGCTGATGGTTTGCCGGTGTAGCACCCTCCGTAGTGGGTCTGGTCTCCGCTTCGAGTTTATTGACTTCTTGTGTGCCAGTCGGCACGTTTTTTAAAAAATCAATAACATCTTTCTTAATAATGCCACCGTTTTTCCCGCTACCCTTTATTTCTACTGGATCGATCGAATTTTCAAAAAGCATTTTTTTAGCCGCGGGATGTATGGTCTTGGCAACCACGTCGTGACCAACAACCTTATTGGTTGACATCAACGTTTCCAAATTTGCTGGTGCCTTGTCTTGAACGACTGCGGCGACTACCGAAATTTCTGCCGTCGCGATTAGCTGTCCCGATTGAACAGTTGCGCCTTCGGCTATAAGACAGTCTTTAATGACGCAATCTTCGAGCGCTGCCACTTCGAAGACCACCTTATCGGTTTCGATATCCGCGATCACCTCATCACGCCTGGCAGACTCGCCTGGCTGCTTATGCCATGTCACCAGCGTGCCATCAGCGACTGACTCGGGAAAGACAGGAACTTTAATTTCTAATGACATAAGTGTTTACCCGTAAATTTCATTAATTGAAAACGCTGTTTTAAGAAATTGCTCCATCTGCTCATGATGCAAACTGTAGAGTCCTACCGCCGGTGCGGCTGATTGCGCTCTGCCAGCATAGTTTAGCGCTTTATCTCTGCCGATCGTCGCCCGAATATGATGCTGACTTGCGTACCATGCCCCCTGATTCATCGGTTCTTCCTGACACCATACAAAAATTTTCACATTGCTATATCTTTGCAATTCACTAATCAACGCATCCTCGGGGAAAGGAAAGAGCTGCTCAATCCTGACAATCGCCGTGTCTTCTACCTCATTTGTTTTTGCCCAATTCAATAAATCGTAATAAACTCTGCCGCTACACATTATAACCCTGGCGACTTTCTCGTCGGCAGGCTGGACAGAGGATGCAATCACGCGCTTAAAGCTGCCCTCGCTCAATTCTTTGAGGCTGCAAGAGGCATCTTTATGCCTTAGCAAACTTTTTGGCGTCATGATAATCAGTGGTTTTCGGGACTTTATCAGCATTTGCCTTCTCAGCAAATGGAATATTTGCGCTGCGTTGGTCGGACAACATACTTGCATATTTTGCTGAGCACACAACTGTAGATAGCGCTCCAGACGGGCCGAAGAATGTTCCGGACCCTGGCCTTCAAAACCATGGGGCAACAACAAAACCAGCCCGCACATTCGGTCCCACTTTTGCTCGCCTGCACTAATAAACTGGTCAATAACCACCTGGGCATTATTGGCAAAATCACCAAATTGGGCCTCCCAAATTGTCAGCGTATTGGGGTCCGTGGTCGCATAGCCATATTCAAACGCCAACACCGCTTCCTCTGAAAGCAGGGAATTGATCACCAGAAAATTGGCTTGGTCAGGGGCGATATGTCGTAAGGGAATATAAACATCGCCGCCTTGCTGGTTATGTATGGTGGCATGACGATGGAAAAAGGTTCCGCGACCTGAGTCCTGGCCTGATAAACGCACCGCATACCCCTCTTTTACCAATGACGCATAGGCAAGACATTCGGCAAACCCCCAATCAATCCGTATTTCTCCGGCAACCATTAGTTTCCGCAAGTGAAGAATACGCGCTACATTTGCGTGTAGTTCGAAACCCGGTGCCACTTCGCAAAGCGACGTGCCCAGTGATTTAATCCGACTGGGGTCTAATTTGGTTTCAACATAATCGGTGATAGACGACTCTATAAACGGTGACCAGTCGGCATCGTACGGATACTCTACCTCAGTGGAATCAATTAACGTATCGACAACCACCTCTCCCAGTGATAGTTTTTTTCGATAGTTTTCCTTATACTCCTGTATTTCAACATCCGCTAAAATTTGTTCCTGCATCAATTTCTGCTCGTATAGCGCTAGCGCCGTCGCTTTCTCCTTGATCGCCTGATACATTAAAGGCTGCGTAGCCATCGGTTCGTCTGCTTCACTATGGCCGTGACGTCGATAACAGACAAGATCGATAACCACATCTTTGTTAAAGGTCATTCGATAATCCAACGCCAGCTGGGTTATATAGATAGCGGCTTCCGGATCATCACCGTTGACATGAAAAATAGGTGCATTAACCATTTTAGCGACATCAGTACAATAAAGTGTGGAACGAGCATCGGCCTGATTACTAGTCGTAAACCCAATTTGATTATTAATGACTATATGCACAGTCCCTTTAGTCGAATATCCCCGTGACTGCGACATATTGAATGTTTCCATCACAACGCCCTGGCCCGCGAATGCGGCATCGCCATGAATATTAACGGGTATGACCTCAAATCCATCGGTATCGTTGCGCCGATCTTGCCGCGCACGCACCGAACCTTCTACCACTGGCGCAACAATTTCCAGATGCGATGGGTTAAATGCCAATACAACATGCATTATCCCACCCGGCGTTTTTATATTTGACGAAAAACCCAAATGATACTTTACGTCGCCGGAACCACTAAACTGCTTGGTATGCCTGCCTTCAAATTCCCTAAATAAGTCCGCCGGGGTTTTTCCCATGATATTGGTCAATACATTTAACCGCCCACGGTGTGCCATGCCGATAACCAGTTCTTTTGACCCCTGCACGCCCGCGCGATAAATCATTTCATTGAGCATCGGTATCAAGGCTTCGGCGCCTTCCAGTGAAAATCGTTTTTGCCCCGCGTAACGGGTATGCAGGTATTTTTCCAAACCTTCTGCGGCCGCCAATTTTTTAAAAATCTGTTTTTTAAATTTAGCACCAAAGGGCGACATTCCACGCTGGGATTCCAAATAGGTTTGTATCCAGCGCTTTTCGCCCGTATTGGTGATATGCATATACTCAGCGCCGACGGAACCACAATAGGTTTGCGTCAGTATTTCCAAAACTTCTTTAAGGGTAGCGTTTTGCTTGTATGCCAGTGAGCCAGTATTGTAAATCGCACCAAGGTCAGAAATAGATAAGCCATGGGTTTCTAATTTCAGGTCATCGACTACCGTTTTCTTTTTATACGTTAGCGGGTTGGTGCTTGCCTCAAGATGACCCATAAAGCGAAATGCATTGATCAATTGCAATACTTTAACCTGCTTATCGCTACTGGCTATCTCCACATGTGTACTGGCAGGTGGCTCCTTTGAATTTTCTTGCGTATTTGCCTGTCCGCTCTCAAACTCCCGTCGTACCTCGGAAAGTTTGATTTCTTTTTTAAGATTTGGTGAAACTTTTTCAGTTGTAGCGATAAACTGTCTAAAATAGTTTTGCCAATATTGCGGTAATTTTTGCGGATTTTCCTGGTAGATTTCATACAGTGATTCAAGGTACTCTACATTGGAACCCGTCAAGGGTGAGTCGGCGAGTAGATGCTTGTAACTTTTTTTTATTCCTACAGTCATAAATTTTGAAGTAAGTTAGGTTATTTGAATTGCCATACTTTTAAATATAATGCAAATTCGAGTCCATATGGATTTTTTCGGTAAAAAATATTTAGTTCGGTAGAAAAACATACAAACTATTTCTTTGCCATCAACTTAGCTTGGTGAAAAAGGTTTGATAAAATTCAATCACTTAACGTTATGAGCTTTAAAAATACAAACTACGCTCTAGAGATTAGTTGAATAAGTGACCAACAAACATGATTGCATTTCCATTTTGTGAAGCACTTTGAAGAATATCAAATAATTGATCCATGTCTTTCTGGCCGGCTTGCTTTAACCAAGTATTGTCATGCTGTTTAATTTCTTCGATTTCGCTGGCAAACTGGCTCGCCTCTTGTGGCGATAAAATAAAGTACGCGTCAATGCAAACGCCCCAGGGAAGGTGATAAGGAATTAGCAAGTTGGGTTTCTGGATGCAGTTTTTGTCTAAGTTTTTCTCCCCAAATCGCCTACCCGCTATAAATAGCCGAAACCAGGTGGCTTTCTTCAATTTTTTCTGATTCAGGTAAATAGCATACATGCTAGCCGGCCTAATGGAGCGAAAATGGATTGAAGAGTAGTCCTTAATCTTAAGCTTCGGCTTAGGGTTATCTATAATCGTATCCATCAAAAGTAAATCAAAAAGGTCTTTTTTAGCATCCATTACTTGCGTGGAACTGTCAGCATTTTTTTTTAGTTTTGTTGCGCGTTCATACAGTTTCTGCTGTTGCTTATCACTCCGGCCATCGACACCTCGCGCGACAATTTCATAATAAAAACCAAATTCGTCAGTACGCTGGCGATGCTCTTTTTTTATATTTTCCACCTGTTGCTGAAATACTGTCCAATTAAAAGAATATCCATCCCAGCCAAATACCTGTGCATTAGCATTCGCGAGTATTAACCCGGCAGCAAATAGCCCAAAAAGTATTCTGCTAACCATCTTCATTAGAAATGTTCTTTATAAACCACAACTAAAGAGTTTATACCAAGAATTATCAGTGGTTGAAAGAAAAGAAGGGTAAAACCTGGTGCTTTATACCAGGTTTTAGTTAAATAATTGAAATTAGCAAAGCATAAGTTAACAAATGCTAGTTGGTAACCAATTTTGCGCGTGCACGAAGCCCTTCGATATAACTGGATACGGCCTCGATTTCAGCATCTGACAGGGATAGGGCAACATGCTGCATCATACGATTTTTGTCATTAGTTCTACCGGGTCGAGCGTTTGCTTCTCCCTGGTTTTTTTTAGCCACTTCATTTTTTACCCAGGCCCGGGCCGCCTTCCTAAAGTCACTTAACTGGGCTGCGGTATATTTTGCGTGTTGACCACCCAGCGCAGGAAACTTAGCAGGACTGTTACCCTTGCCTGCTGGCCCATGACAACCTGAGCAGGCAGGTACTTTGGTACCTGGGTTCCCGCCTTCATACAGTTTTCTGCCAACCATCACTAACGTATCATTTTTTGCGTTTCCGGTCTTTACCGTTTTACTTGCGTAATACGCGGCAAGATTTTTAAAATCAGTATCGCTTAATCCAGCAATCATTCCAGACATAAGGCCTTTACGGCTACCATTTTTAAAATCTTTTAATTGCTTATATAAATAAGAAGAATGCTGACCCGCCAGTTTTGGGTAAGCATCAGTAGTGCTATTTCC
>QILK01000175.1 GCA_003233345.1 Gammaproteobacteria bacterium
CGCTTATCTGGAAGCGAATATTAAAAATGATAGTAATTATCCGTTTCTAGCTGGTGTTACCAATATATATCTGGATAGTAATTTAGTTGCCAAGGCGAGGATGGCGGCCAGTTCTACTTGAACTAAAGAATGACTAATTTCCAGCATTAACTGTTAAGCCCTAAAGCACTTTAAAGCACTTTTTGACTCGGTGAGCCGTAGGGAAATATACAGTCTCTGTTTTCCCCGGCGTACGTTGACAAGTCTGGTTATTACGCCTATACACACTAATAGTGTCTTTTATTTACTCAAGGTTGCATTGAACTCGAGGGAACGCTAGAAAACAAGTAAAAGAGGGTGGGGATTATGGAAAGCGAAGAGAATCTTAAACTGGGGTTATGCTTGTCTGGTGGCGGAAATCGAGCTGTTGTATATCATTCTGGTGTTTTAAAATGCCTGGCCGAGAAGCAGTTATTAGAGAAAGTTACCTTTATTTCCACCGTTTCAGGTGGATCTTTATTTACGGGGCTGGTTTATGCGATCGCAGGTAATCGTTGGCCGACTAGCGCAGAGTACTTAACCAAAGTATATCCGCAAATTCGCGAACTGTTAACGACAAAAAATTTGCAGATGACCATGCTTTTCAAGCTGGTATTTAATCCGATGAATTGGCGGTATGCTTTTAACCGTAGCAATATTCTCGCACAGTTGATTGAGCAGAGTCTTAATATAAACATGAATTTACAGGATTTACCCGGCACGCCGTGTTGGGTTATCAATGGAACTAACAACGCGACGGGTAATAACTGGCAGTTTGCCCGAAAATTTATGGGAGAAAAATTAGTCGGATTTGTTAATAACCCGGATTTTCCTGTGGCCGAGGCCATCGCTGTGTCAGCGTCATTTCCAGGGTTGATTGGACGTTTTAAACTTGATACGACTAAATTTGAGTGGTTTACCCGGCCAGATGTTATCGATACGGCAATACATGCAGATCATATCTGCGAATTTGATCGAGAGCAAAAGGCTAACAGCGTGTTTAAGCGTTATTATCTTTTAGATGGTGGAATGTATGACAATCTAGGTTCAGAATCTCTTTTTGACGATTTTGGTGTACAACTACGAAAGGATGTTAACGCCTTTGTTATTAGTGATGCGGGTGCCCCGCTGGGTATTAAAAGAGGCGCCGGGGTTTTCCATTTGTTGAAACGCTCAAAGCGAATGGTTGATATTATCTATGATCAGATAAGAACGTTACGTTTGCGAATGCTAAAAAAATACTTGATAAAAAATCCTGGCAAGGGACTGATTTTTGAAATTGGTGATGCGGCGGCAGACTTGGCAAAACTGCCTGAACAAAAACATATTCTAAAGGAATATAATTTTATGCCAGGTACCGAAGCGCGAAAAGCACAGGCATACAAGACAGATTTAAGTAAAGTCCCAGTAACATCCTATAATCTTATCTCCGATAACGGTTATGAAAATACACTCGCAAAACTAAAGCTCTATCCCTTTATTATTGAAGTAACATTGCCCGATGAGACAACTGTAGTGCCTCTTAAGGATAAGACTGGTGGTAAGCAAACGAGTTCTGAAAAGCGTTGATTAAGCCGGAATAGCTTTGGGATGACGCCCGTGAGAGATCGATGTGGCAAAATACTTGACTGTTGTACTAGGGATTATATGAGTGCCTGGATAAACATTCACTATTGCCGGTGTAAAAATAGTTATATTAAGTCTAACTATATTGCTTATATTATTAAAATTTGATTTAGATCATATGCGCGAGGTGTTAGATATACTTATAATTGCCATAAGTTAAGTCAATGAGTAACAGAGGCACTTTTCTTGCAGATAAAGTTAAGGATTTACTTCGATTTACCGATAAATTGATTGAGTTATATTTTGTTGAACAATGTCATTATTAAAGGTTTTTTACATTTGTCTAATACTGCTAACAAGTTAAGATTATTTTCGTTACTGACTGTTTTAGTCGCAGTGTTCAGTTTAGCGAGTAGCTGTTTGTTTTATAGCGAATCGCTTGGCAATGCCAGTAGTCGTATTAATTTATCTAAAAATATAGATAACACTTTTAAAAACAGTATTACTAAACATGCTGCCTGTTTGACTGAGCGCTGTGTTAAATACTGCATTAGTGACAATAGTGGATCATTAAGACCCGAAGCGTTAGCGTTAGCGAATAGTACCGATATTGAGATACCCGATTTCCCCCGATCCTATCGTTATTCCGGCGGATATACTACAATTTTGTACCGCCTGATAAATACTTATTTATACCCTCCAAGCAATTCAATAATTTTTAAACGAAATCCTATCCTCCGCGTCTGATCCAAATACATATTTTTTATTAATTATCGATTTTTGTATTTTGATTATCCGAGAGCGGTAGGAGTATTACATTGTCTTATTTAAAAACACCGGTTTTAGCCGGAACGGTTTTAGCGTTTGGGTTTCTTTCTGGACTTATACAGTCTGTTTATGCGAAAAGTTACAGCCTTTCGGCACCTCTTTCATTACAAGAGGCTGAACGAATAGCGGTGGAAAAAGATCCATTAAAAGCCAAGCACCTGGAAATGGAAAAGGCGTATGCGAATGAATCCGTTGCTGCGAAATTTTTGCCAAATCCTAAATTGAATTTTGGACTTAACAATTTCCCTACCGATACCTATAGCCGGACGCAGTCACCAATGACGCAGGTTAAAGTTGGCATCGAGCAGCCTTTTCCAAGAGGAAAAACGCGGAGATTACGATCTGCACATAAAAAAATATTGGCGCAAAGACAGCGTACTCTATCTAACAATCAGCAGCGTGTTGCCGTCAGGCAAACACGAAAAAACTGGTTAGATCTTTATTACTGGCAAAGAGCACAAGTAGTAGTATTAAAAAATCTTAAGTTATTTAAATTAATGCTGCGCGTAACAGAGGATAGATATCGCTCAGGTCGGGCAATGCAGCACGAAGTTATTCGTGCACAGCTAGAAATAGATTTGCTTGACGATCGATTGATTAAAATAAAAACCCAGCAGAAAAAATATACAGCACATCTAGCAAGATGGATTGGACCTGCGAATGCTAGTCGACCGCTAGCGGGAAAATTACCCCGGAAAGTTAACTTTGCGAAATTACCACAGTTATTGCTGAAGATTGAGTCCCATCCCTTATTAAATAGTGATAAGGACTCAATTGAGGCAAGAAGAAAAATGGTTGAAATTGCCAGACAGTCTCATAAGCCCAAATTTTCTCTCTATGCTAGTTATGGGCAAAGGGATGAAAGGGCAGATTTGTCATCAGCAGGCATCAAGATGGATATTCCAATATTTAGGACTCAGCGTAATAAGAAAAATGTAATTGCTAGTGAAAATAAATTAAGTGCGGCGATGTTAGCTAGAAATGTACGTTATTTGCAGCTTAGAGATTCTTTATCGAGTCAATTTTCTATATGGAAACTACTCTCCAAACGTTATATGCGTTATAGAAAGATCATCGTACCCAAAGCCGAAATTAACTCAACAACAACCATGTATTCTTATCAAAATAAGCGACTGGAATTCTCAACCTTGGTCAAGGCAAGGACAATCGAGTTGAATGTCAAATTGAAACTACTACGACTAAAAGTCGATCTTAAAAAATCTGAATCAGAATTACTGTATCTGACAGGAGAAGGAATATGAAGACTTTGACACTAATATCGATATTTATAATAGTCGCTGTATCGATATCATCTTGCAGCGATGGCCCCGCGAACGCAGAGGCTAAGGCAAAAAAAGAACGCAAGATAAAATACTGGGTCGCACCAATGGATGCCAATTACAAGCGCGACAAGCCGGGTACATCGCCGATGGGTATGAAGCTAGTGCCTGTTTACGAAGAACAGGGAAACGAAGACGGTGCTGTAAAAATATCGCCGTCGGTCGTAAACAATATGGGTGTCAGGGTGGCTACGGTAAAAAAAGATATGTTGTCGCACCGAATTGATACGGTTGCCTATATCGAATATAACGAAAACAAAATATATCATGTTCATATGCGTGCCAAGGGTTGGGTGCAGACTCTACAAGCCAATACGGAAGGGATGCGCGTCAAAAAAGGTGATTTGTTGTTTGAATACTACTCACCCGAGCTGGTTAATATACAACAGGAGTACATTCAATCATTGACCCTGGGTAATAAAGGACTGATTCAGGCATCGATAGACCGAATGCGAGCGATGGATATACCGGCAGAACATATCAAAAAATTAAGAAAGACCAAGCGTGTTAGCCAACTGATTAAAGTTAGAGCGGCCCAGGATGGTGTTGTATCCAAATTAAAGGTACGCCAGGGAATGCATGTTAAGCCTAATAAGGAATTAATGACTATCGCCAATTTATCCAGTGTCTGGGTTCAAGCCGAAGTTTTTGGGGTGCAAGCCAACTTAATCAAAGTCGGACAACAGGCGATTTTACGTGTGCATGATCTTAAGCATCTAGATAGCTGGAAAGACGGTAAAAAAGTAACGGTAGATTATATCTATCCGGATGTCGATCAAAAAACTCGAACGCTTAGAGTTAGGTTTTATCTTGATAATGCCAAGGAGCTTTTAAAACCAAATATGTATGCGCATATTACTATAAAAGGTGGCGATATGCGTAAAGTGTTGATGATACCCAGCTCGGCTTTAATACGGATTACCGATGGACAAAGAGTAATAGTGTCTTTAGGTAAAGGTCGATTCAAACCGCAAGCGGTCAAAATTGGAATTGAGTCTGGCAATAATGTAGAAATTCTATCTGGATTGAAAGAAGGAGACCAAGTGGTTATCTCTGGTCAGTTTCTTATCGATTCAGAAGCCAGCTCGTTGGCCAGTCTAACTCGTATGAAGGAAATTAAACCTAACCCGAAAAAAGATAAAGAAAAAGCTAACGAAAAATCTGAAGAAAAAGTAACGGGAAAAAATAAAATGTCCGAAACTAATATGAAAAATAGCGCAGACAAATAAGGAAAAATAATGATTGTAAAAATAATTGATTGGTCTATCAACAATAGATTCCTTGTTTTGATGCTGACAGCAATATTGATTGCATGGGGAATTTTTAGTATTAAGCAAACACCGTTAGATGCGATTCCAGATTTATCCGATGTTCAGGTTATCATCAAAACACCTTATCCAGGTCAAGCCCCTCGGGTTGTTGAAGACCAGGTTACTTATCCGCTAACGACGGCGATGTTGTCAGTGCCTGGTGCGGTTAAAGTTCGTGGTTACTCGTTTTTCGGTGACTCGTATATCTATGTTATTTTTAAGGATGGTACCGATAAAGATCTGGCACGGGCCAGAGTCGATCAATACCTGAATCAAGTGAAGCCGCGTTTACCTACAGATGCTAAACCTGCACTAGGACCGGACGCCACCGGGGTAGGCTGGATTTATCAATATGCTTTGGTGGATAGAACCGGTAAACATGACCTGTCACAGTTACGCGCAAAGCAGGACTGGTTTATCAAGTACATATTGCAAACTGTGCCCGGCGTTGCTGAAGTCTCGACGGTTGGTGGTATGGTCAAGCAATATCAGGTAGTTGTACAGCCTGATAAAATTAGAGCGTTAGGTATCACACTACGAAAAATTCGCATGGCTATAAAAAATGGAAACAAGGAAGTCGGTGGCTCGGTGATTGAAATGGGTGAGGCGGAGTATATGATCCGTGCTACCGGATATATTAAAAACATTGGTGATCTTAATAATATACCGTTAGGTGTCAATAAAAAAGGAGTTCCTATATTATTAAAAGACGTCGCAGAGGTGCGCTTAGGTCCACAAATGCGCAGAGGTATTGCAGAATTAAATGGTGAGGGCGAAGTAGTCGGTGGCATTATTGTGATGCAGTCGGGGGAAAATGCCCGGGAGATTATACGCCAAGTCAAGAAAAAAATCGAAGAGGTGGTTAAACCAAGTTTACCAAAAGGGGTGGAATTAATCGAAGTTTACGACCGTTCGGCGTTGATAGACCGTTCAGTCGCGACGCTGGTCGAAAAACTGATCGAAGAATTTATTGTCGTCGCGATAGTCTGTATTGTGTTTTTGTTTCACATCCGCTCAGCACTGGTCGTTATTATCAGTTTGCCTATTGGTATTATTTCGGCTTTTATTATAATGCATTCTCAGGGAATTAATGCCAATATCATGTCGCTTGGTGGCATCGCTATTGCCATCGGTGCAATGGTGGATGCGGCGATCGTGATGATAGAAAATGTGCATAAACATATGGAGAAGGAGGGTGCTGCTGTAAAAGATCGATGGCAAGTAATACGTTTAGCGACGCATGAAGTTGGTGCGCCATTGTTCTTCTCGTTGATGATCATTACCTTGAGTTTTATTCCGGTTTTTACGCTAGAGGCACAAGAAGGTAAATTATTTGCCCCCTTGGCGTTTACTAAAACTTACGCCATGGCGGCGGCGGCCGGCTTATCGATAACATTGGTGCCGGTTTTAATGGGCTATTTTATCAAAGGCCATATCACGCCTGAGCATAAAAATCCGGTTAATCGTTTTCTTATTAAAGTTTATAAACCCTTTATATATTTTGCGCTAAGAAAACCAGAAGTAATCGTAGTTGCGTCCCTGTTGGTGATGGTTTCAATGATCTTGCCCTATTCTCAAATTGGTGAAGAGTTTATGCCGGATATCGATGAAGGCGACTTAATGTATATGCCAACCACTTTTCCAGGCATATCCATTGGTAAAGCTCAGGAAATATTGCAGCAAACTGATAAGTTAATAAAGACAGTCCCGGAAGTGAAAACTGTTTTTGGAAAAATCGGCCGAGCTGATTCACCGACTGACCCCGCGCCTTTGACTATGATTGAAACAACCATTCAGTTTAAACCTAGAGATCAGTGGCGTCCGGGAATGACGCCCAAAAAGATTCGCGATGAACTGAAACGTATCGTTAAATTACCCGGATTATCCAATGCGTGGGTAATGCCCATTAAAACCCGAATCGATATGTTAGCAACCGGGGTGAAAACGCCGGTTGGAATCAGGATTTCAGGGCCTGATTTAAAGGTAATCCAGGAAATTGGCGAGGAAATTGAACGCGAAATAATGAAGGTACCGGGAACACTTTCTGCTTACTCGCAACGCGTGGCCAGTGGTCGTTATGTGACAGTCGATATTAATCGACAAAAGGCGTCGCGTTATGGACTCAATATTTCTGATGTTCAGGAGATTATTCGTACGGCGATTGGTGGCATGCAGGTTTCGGAATCCGTAGAAGGGCGGCAGCGGTTCCCAATTAATATTCGTTATCCGCGATACGAGCGAGATTCTTTGGAGAAGCTCAAGAAATTGCCAATAGTCACGCCTACTGGCGCGCAAATAGTCCTAACGGATGTGGCGGACGTGAAAGTTGAAATTGGTCCGGCAGCGATTACCAGCGAAGGTGCGCGGCCTAATGGTTGGGTGCTAGTGGATATAAAGGATAGAGATCTTGGTTCTTATGTTAGAGAAGCGCGTGAAGTCATCGAAAAAAATATTCGAAAACGCAAAGATCCAGTAACGGGAGAATCCTATAGCATTGATTGGTCAGGGCAGTATGAATATATGGTCAGGGCCGCAGAAAGAGAAAAAGTCATTTATCCACTGACGTTGATCATTATCATATTATTACTTTACCTCAACTTCAGAAATTTTACCGAGGTAATGGTTATTATCGGCACTTTACCCCTGGCACTGGTGGGTGGAATTTGGCTGCTTTATATTCTCGACTATAATATGTCGGTGGCGGTTAAGGTAGGGTTTATTGCGTTGGCAGGTGTTACTGTAGAAATAGGTGTTATCATGTTGACCTATCTAAACCAGGCTTATAAACGCAAGCATCAAAAATCAGGGAAGCAGCACACATTAACGATAGAGGAATTAAGGGAAGCGATTATCGAGGGTGCGTTGCTGAGAATTCGTCCAATAATGATGACGGTCTCCGCTATTATTGCTGGGTTATTACCAATAATGTTTGGTACCGGCACCGGATCTGAAGTGATGAGACGCATTGCTGCACCAATGGTTGGCGGCATGGTTAGTGCTACTGTGCTGACGTTGGTATTGCTACCTGCTGTATTTTTAATTATTAAAAGACGAGAAGTAAAACGCTCAGGCTAATGCGCCTAACCACAGGTGTGGCAGGTTGGTGAAGACATATAGCCGCTAGCAAATGATAGCGGCTATATTTATGGTGTTGCTTCAAAAATTAGCTACATAAGTTAGCTATCTAGAATAGACTCTAACGTTTTTCGTGTTTCTTCAATTCTAGCAGATAACGCGATGCCTTCATAAAACGCGTCATTAGATTTATCCAGGCACAGGGCGACAATATTTTTTAGATTCTCTTCCTGAGACTCCGTTAGGCAAAGATGTAATATCGCCTCTTCGATGTCTTGCATCATATCCTCAATCGCGGTGATATTGTTTTTTTGCACACGAGTAAAGGTCTCTTCGATTTGATTCATTGTTTTATTAATCATCGAGATAATATCATTTTTTTTGGTATTTTTATTATTGGATATCAGAGATTTTATTTTATTCTCTATGACGTTGCATAACGTGCCAAGTGTATCTTTAGACTGACCATATTTACCAGGATCCTCAATTGGCATATTCTTGATAAGAAGGGAAAAATCTTTATAGTTAATAACAGTACGACGGCCAAAGTCAAAAAAACGGGATTTCTTTCTGGCGAGTGCCATTATGTCGGCTTCCAGAGGCACGACCTTCCCACGTTCACAAAAATTAAGTATTTCACTACCCGTGTGTATTTGTATTGAGCAGTTTAAGCCATAGGATGCTAATATGCTAAATAGATGGCCGCTGAGACTTTCAAAATCATTTGCATTTAGACTGTCTTCAAAAAATTTAATGATCCTCCCGAGTTCACCCGAATAACTCATTGCCTGCATGGCGGTACTTGTGGCATCGGTGAGTTGATTATTCAACTTCGCTTTATCGTTATAAGTACAAATTAAACGTTTAAGCTTTTGCTCAAGTTCTTCAGGAACCACAGGTTTTGTAACATAATCATCGCCACCCTTTGCATATCCCTTAACTTTTTCCTCCAGGTCGGTTAAAGAGGAAATAAAAATAAAGGGTATATTTTTCGATTGATTGTTTGCTTTTAGCGTTTCACAAAGCTGGTAGCCATCCATTTCAGGCATAATAACATCGCAGAGAATAGCACTAAAGGCAATCTCGGGGTTATCTATCAATTTAATTGCTTGGCGTCCATTTTCTGCAATCAATACGACGTAGCCCATGTTCTCGAGAAAAGTTTTGTGCAATTCACATAGAATCGGATCATCGTCAACCAGCAATATGCTAATTTCGTCTGCTGCCATTTTCATTTGGTGCATAATTCCCTTCCGCGACAAATGTAGTAAAACTGTTAGATATAAAGGCTCATGGAGAGAGGTTTATACCGGGGAGATTATTTGTGCTATTTATTTAATGTCGGTGAAACAGGTAAAAACTTTAGTGAATTAATAGCCAACTTATACCAGCTTCCGATCTTGTTTCAATATCGTTTTGAATAAACTGCGCGATATTTGCCGCCGAATTTGTCAGGCTTATGTCGACAATCAGTAGACGTCTGAGCGACAAACCCGATAAAAATTCTGGTAAATTAACCTTGTTTTTTTATAAATACTTGGCAGCTAAAATTGGTGTCACGTATACTAGTGTTGTATATAGAATAGGGTCAGTGAATGAGTGACAATTACTTGCAAACCAATTTGGAAATTAGACTAAAATCGTATTTTTACGGTATTTTGATTTTAGTGCTTTTGCTTTCTGCTTCCGTACTTTGTTTCTATCTTTTAGATAAAACTTTACCCACTTTATTTCACTGGAAAATTTTAGCAACAAAATGGATGACGTTGGCGGGTGTTGTTTTAATAGTTCTATTGGGTGGTGTTATATCGTATTTAATTTATACATCGACATCGATTGCATCGCCAAAAGCGCTATTTAATCGACAATTTGGATATATCAGAACGGTATTGATTTTAACCAGTGTAGTGTTATTTGTGCTGGTATGTTTCTCCGTTTTTATTCCCGTGTTTACTTATAATATTGCAGCGGCGGGTGCTAAAAACATTCCAGATTATATAAGATTATTCGTTAGTATAAAATATCAGTTATTAACGGTTTTTGTAATCGCAATACTGTTTATACCGGTTTCGGTCAGGTTGCTGTTTAACCGTAGGATTGTGGGTCATATACCGCCGCCTGTTGAAAAATTTAATACTATTGTGACATTGTTTCTTCTTATTGTGTCAATGCTTGTACTAAATATTTTTGCACCTGTATTTTGGGATGCGCTAAAAAGTGCTACCCAGGTCATATTTGAATTAAAAGAAGACCAGAAACAACGCATTAATATTACCGCAATGATTGTAATCGTTGTGTTATCGTTATCCTTGATTTTTTCAGTACAAAGTCTAAAAGGGCAGTACTCTTATATTGCCAGTGTTTGGGTTAGTCCCTTGTATCGCTTGTCTGGCGTCGCATTATTATTAGTTAGTGTCGCGATTGTTTACTGTCTGTTGCTAGCGATTGAACTCCGGGAATACACAGATGTAGCAATAAAGCCTGTTTTAAAAATTGGGAAAATAGAGATAAGCAATATAGATTATTATCAAAAATATTTGGTGTATGTCATTAGCCTTTGTCTTGCGATGTCAATATTTGCAATACCATTATTTATTAGTCGATTACGTATTCTTTACCTAAAATGGAGTAATATTAGTAGAATATATAATGTTCATGGAGGTCAGCAGGATTAAATATCAGTTAGTTTTATTCTGACAGGAATGTCAGAGAACATTCAGTGTTATTTTTAATAACTTCAGTCTAAGCTGGTATAAGATTCATTAAGGAGATTTGCATTGAAAAGATATTATCACAATTCAATCATGGTTAAATTGATATTTCTATTAATATTTATTTTACCCCATTATGCTTTTGCACAATTAAAACTACATAAAATCAGCAATGAGGTTTATGCGATTGTTGGTCCGCTAGATCAACGTAGTGCAAAAAATTTAGGTAACAACGCAACATTCGGTTTTGTAGTTACCAAGAAAGGTGTTGTTTTGATGGACTCGGGGGGGAGTTATAAAGGTGCAAAGGCTATCCACGATCTTATTAAAACGATAACAAAATTACCGATAAAATATGTTATTAATCTTGGAGGCCAGGACCACCGCTGGTTTGGTAACGATTATTTTAAAAAACAGGGTGCGACGATTGTTGCCTCTAAAGCGGCAGTCGAAGACCAAAAATCACGAAAAGTGTCGCAGTTCAATATGATGTCCAGGTTGATCGGTGATAAAACGATGAAAGGAACGCGCCCCCTATATGCAGATAAAGTTTTTGACAAAAAAATGGATCTGGAATTCGGCGGGATAAGTTTTAAGATTCAAAACAGCGCACATGCGCATACCCCTGGTGATAGCTATGTTTGGTTGCCAAAGCAAAGGACAGTTTTTGCGGGTGACATTATTTATCTCGATAGAATGCTGAGTATCGGTCCGACTTCAAATGCTAAAAACTGGCTAGTGGCTTATGAAGCTATCGCTGCCCTTAAGCCTGAAACGATTGTGCCTGGGCATGGAAATGTGGCTAGTTTGGAAAAAGCAAATAAAGATACCTATGAATATCTTAAATTTCTTCGACAAGGAATGAAAAAGCTTCATGATACCGGTAAAACCGAGGAGGCTGTTAGCAGCCTGGACCAGTCAAAATACAAATATCTTAAAAATTACGAGTTATTAAAGGGGCGAAATGCGCTTAAGGTGTTTATTCAACTGGAATTTGAATAAGTAATTATTAATTGATTCGGGCTCAGTCGAAGACTATAATAGCGGCTGCGCCTTGGTAGCAGGTTAACAAAACAGCCAAATTGCAACCTTATCGAAACAGCTGGGAGTGCACAATGAGATATCCAAACCTTTTTTTTCTCTTTGTCAGTTTTTTTTCAATTAATACCGGTTTTGCCAATTCTGAGAATAAAAAAATAAAACCTAATGCGTCACATAGCCTTGATAATGCCAAAGTAATTAATGGTAGGCTGCTACTTAAAACCAAACATGGACAGTTTATTTGGGCGAATAATGGCGTGTACAAGGATGCTAATGGAGCTAAAATCAGTATACGAAACAATCGTATTAGCAGTGATACCGGGTCACATCCTTCGGGTAGCAGTTTTCAGATTATTCAATAGATTGAAGTCGGTTTACTAACAACAAGGATGTTGGTAGTGAAAGCGTTTACCAGAGCGAAAAAACAGTATTGATTGTCGCTTTATAATATCCTGCGTTTTTAAGAAATAGGATATTTTCTTTGTTGTCAGTGTCCAGTATTTCATAATCTTTATCGTTACTAGGATCGTTAATTGGGCGCTGCAGCTCTAACGTGGGTTCTTGATTGTTAAATTGCCATTTAGCTTTTAGGTTTAAATTTTGTTTCATCACCGGTAAAACAGTGACTACTTTAAGCGCATCGTATTGGTCTTTTGCAACATAGAATATAAACTGGTGAGATAGTTTCTGGCCTTGGTCAAATCCAGACAGCTTGGAGAATATTTTTCCAGTCGCGATTAACGTATAGCGTGATTTTAATCCGTTTAAATAGTTTACAGGTTCTTGCGTCTGAACAACGATAGGTTTTTTTGGAACTGGCGTAATAGCGACAGTTTTGTTTTTCTTTAGGCGTTTCGAAGTGGATTTTCTTTGTATCGATTTTTTTAACGGGTTGACTTTGATTCCGTAAATATAAAAAACAGATGGTAGCAGTGTTATTTTAGTATTACCCGGATTAGTGGCTGTTACGGTTATATTCACCGCCTGCATCACTCGAGCAATCTTGCGTGTGCCGGATTTGGAAATATCAATGCTTAAATTAACTTTCGCTGTTTCAGTAAGTTCTATAAAAAATTCTTTATAGATAAACTGGAAAAAAATCCATAGCCCGAATATCAAAAGTATTAAAATTTGTAGCCAAGTATTTAGCAATTGTCCAAAATTTCGCCTGCTTCGACCGCTCACCATATTTTCCCCGTTAGAGCCTGAATAATGTGTTATCGCCAATAGTATAATTGCTTGGGCTATATTAGTCTGTGGCTATATGGTTTTAATTGCTTGTTTTTCACACGCGGTTAATCTGATAGGTGGGATAATCGATGGTCACAAGCAACTGATTTCATGATAGAATTATTGGTCAACTCACCAAACTTATTTGCTATCGGCACTATCGCTATGGAACTTGCAAGAATCACAATAAAGGCCAGATTGCTGTTAACGCTGGTTCTTTTGATGTATATGACTTTACTGTCAGCAAAAACGATAGTCAAGACCAGATTTGACTGGCCTGTTGGTACCACACTACGTGTCGAACGAACACACTTCAATGGAAAAACCTTATTTGTTTCCCGGTATGTAATTAGTCTGGAAGAAAAGGAGAATGGTATATCCCGATTTACAATAGGCGAATATCAACAAAGCGATGGCGAAGGCGAGTATAAAAATATTACCGGTATGTATCAGTCAATGCGTGTGCGTGAAGACGGAAGCGCATTTGATGCAAAAACGGAGGGAGGCGAATTGGAGTTGCTTACTGGCAGGGTTCGCAGGGAGATAAGAAAGAATCTAAACTCACGACTCTATCGGCAGTGGAATGTCTGGGTGAAAAACTGGATAGGGTTAACGTTGGAAAAAAATGTTCTGGCGGTTGATAGTACATCGGCAAAAATAGGAACGATAGGAAAAATTCATGGCAAAAGGGCGCATAAACTGGTAGAAATATATAGCCCGGATAAGATCAAGGTGATCACGGTGACTAAGTTTTCAGGAAATGAAACAAGCGATGTATTTAAAAAGACGATTAAGTCCGGTCCATCGACGGTGGATATTGATAAAGCCGAGGTAAACTATATGCAAATTATTACCACTAACCCCAATACATTAGTACCGGTCGATGTGCGCATAGAGCGGAATATGACGTTCTATAATAAAAATAAAAAGAAAGTAAAAAAGCAGACTAAATGGACACGATATACCTTTGTGCCAATTGAAAACTAGAGGTTTTTTTTAGTCGATTTCTCCAGGGTCTTGGGTTTTAGATTTGTTGGATATAAGCTGGCAACCCGCCTGATAACCTAGTTCCCGATAAGCTTCAAACTGCTCTTCAGAAAAAAATTGGTCGGCTGAGGATTCATCCGGAAAATCTTTATTACTACGATAATAGCCGGCAACATCGATCGGTAAACCTGAAAACATGGTGGTATTGATATAAAAAATCATTCCAACTTCGCCGTCACTATAACGAATGCTACCATGGGTGATCGGACTTGTACGGTAACCGGTATTCTTGTCTGGTGTCATTGAAATAATATCTTCGTCGAATTCAATATCGGCATTAAAATCAACTCTGATTCGCTCACAGGCCCTTGCCAGGTCAGAATAGGTAAAGTCTTTGTCTTCGCCGGCATCCGAGACGATAATCACTTTGCATTTTCGGCGGGCCAGTTCATAAAGTGCCAGGTTTTCAAAGTGTCCGCCATCGGTTAGACGCACATATTGTTTTTTCTCATCGGGTGAAGCAAACAGCTCCCTGTTAATCAGGGTTAGCCAATTGTGATGTAAATAGTTGTAAAATAAACCACGTTTGGGCGAATTTGGATTGCGTATCCAATAACCCAGACGTACATTAAGCAATATCATGAGGGTGCTTAAGGACGTCGAGC
>QILK01000262.1 GCA_003233345.1 Gammaproteobacteria bacterium
ATACCTGGCACATAACCCACCGATGTCACAAGCGTGAATTTTTACTCAAATTCAAGCGTGATCGTATGAACTGGAAACGCTGGTTGTTTATAGCAAAGAAACGTTTCGGTCTTTGTGTACTCAATTATATTGTGACGTCGAATCATATTCATCTACTGGTAGCTGCCAAAGGCCATGATGAAATATCCAAAAGCATGCAGTTAGTCGCTGGACGTACTGCCCAGGAATACAACGCTCGCAAAAAAAGAAAGGGGGCCTTCTTGGAAGATAGATATCATACAATTGCTGTTGATACGGAGTCATATTTATTTCGTTGCATGGTTTATATAGATTTAAACATGGTCCGTACCGGTGTAGTCAATCATCCGAATGGATGGGATGTAACGGGTCATACAGAAATCCAGTCTCCTCCGTCAAGATATAGGATAATCGGTCAGGCACAACTCATGCCCAATGTGAGTCAACACACGAACTTAAAAATCTCCATCAAAGTTGGCATGCCCAACAGGATTTTGAAATGCATGGCTGGAGCGGATCTATCGCCATTGGCTCGAGGGATTTTGTCAATGATATTAAGCAGCAACTGGGTATTGGTATGCGATCCAGGAAGCGGGAAGATTGCGGCAATTATTTTAAGCTTAAGGAAACAAGCTCTGAGTACTGGTTTCCTTAAACGTGCGATTTTTATCTTAAAATGGCAGCTTTAAGCATGAATTTAGGGCTGATTTTTTCTGATAATGGCAAGAATACAAGGTGTTATGTAGGTCCGACCCAGCACTCCCAAGATATTTTTATATTTAAACTAGGTTTCACCGAGGAGTAAACGTCGTTTTGAGCGAAATCTTTTACTAAATGAAACAGGGAGATCCGCTAATATAATATCGTTATCTCTCAAATCAATAAAATTCAATAATTTCAAGTTCACAATTGAATCTGGGATTTCTGTAAGTTTATTATTTCTAAAATCAAGCTTTTTTAACTGAGTAAGTTTTCCGATAGATTCGGGTATTTTTGTTAGTTTATTTTCGCACAGAACTAGTTCTTTTAATTTATTAAATTCTCCAATCCAGTCAGGGATTTCTGTTAAATAGCAATTAAGATTGAGTTCTTCCAAAAGTGTTAATTGCCTTATCGACTCAGGGAATTGGGTAAGATTATTAGCGCTGAGGTCGATTTTTCGTAGTTGAGTTAATCGTTCAAGTGATTTTGGGATTTCATTTAGTTCATTACCACTAATATTTAGTTCTTCTAATTGAGTTAGTTGTCCAATCCATTCTGGGATACTTTTAAGTTCATTTCCACCAAGGTCAAGTTCCGTTAGTTGAGTCAATTTCCCAATCCACATAGGTAATTCTTTCAGCAACAAACACGAAAAATCTAACTTCATTAGGAATTTAAAAGGCTCCGAAGTAATGACCAATCCTAGTTCTAATAACTTTTCTTGAGCCGATGGCCCAAACATTTCATAGTGATGCACCTTAACCTCAGTAATAAATCCGTGCTTCCAAGTAATCTCAGTGCTACGCGATAGAAATTCAGATAATTCCAACCTTTCCCTGTTTAGTTTCCTTAACTTCCTCAGTTGCTGACGAATAGTCAGTGGTTCTTTTATTTTCTTTGAGTCTAAAATAGCTTTAAGAGCAATTATGTCGCCTCGAATATCTCCGCATTCTTGCAACCAATCGCTAAATACTTGTAAAAATTTAGGCTCTTTAGAGCCGTTTTTTAAATAAATATAAAATTCTTTTTCAATATCTTTCATTAAAAAAACCCTAAAAATCTTAGTAGGACAAGGTGTCACTAAATTTCAATAACCAAGTCTCGTTTGAACTCATTTTTCTCTCCAGGATAACCTTTCGGATTACAAATAACCCGGGTACGCTCCAATTGGTAGTCCATGGCTTCATGTGTATGACCATGTACCCAAAGTGCCGGGGATAGCTCTTTGACCAGTTTTTCTATATCGGACGAAAATGCAGGCGTTAGATCATCAGCAATAAATTTCGGATGCACTGATTGCATACTCGGCCCGTGATGGGTAACCACTATAAGTGGTTTATCCCGCCTGATCTTAGCTTGTTGCGCAAGCCAAATACGTGATTCATGGTGTATCACCATAGTATCTTCCGGCGTGAGTATATGTAGATCGTTACCATAGGCTACGATTCGAAAATCATGCATACAGGATACCGCGACATGTGACGCCCTGGCTCTATCACCAAATAAATTAAAATCCGTCCATAAAGTGCAGCCTAAAATCACACACTCATCTAACTCAATCGCGTCATTTTCCAGAACGGTTACATTACTATTCTTTGCGCAATCTTTTATTTCTTTTATATTGCTTAACATTTCGCTATGATAATGCTCATGATTGCCCATAACATAGGTTACTGGCAAATCTGGAAAAGTTCTTTGTGCCCACTTAACACCTTCATCTCCAGTACATATATCACCAGCCAATATCACTACATCAGCCTCGACCTTGGGAGGAATAAAATTATGAATTTCCAGATGTAAATCGCTTAGAATATAAAATCGCA
The DNA here is from genome assembly GCA_003233345.1 of Gammaproteobacteria bacterium. Lineage (GTDB taxonomy): Bacteria > Pseudomonadota > Gammaproteobacteria > SZUA-21 > SZUA-21 > SZUA-21. Next base: position 2,544 of record QILK01000262.1, read on the forward strand.
TTGTTTAATTATTAAAAATACCATATAACTTTATGAAAAATTTTATCACTCTTTTCCTTGTAGATGGCAATAATTAACCGTCCTTTGAGGTTAGTTGGCAATATCACGTAATTTGATTTGCCTTTTAGGCGAACAGCTTTCTTTTGGTTAAAAAGATTTTCAATTGAATGGACATAGACTCCCTGCAATATTAATCCAGGATATTTTGTTGACAGCAAAACTTTTCGTGCTTTAGGTACTGATAAATCTACTATACCCGCCATAGTTGCATGCGCAGTATCATCGGCTATTATACCATTACACTGCAACCCAGAATATTGAATTTCTCCACAGCGATACACAGATTGAGGCTTAAGGTTTATATCTAAAGTCGAGAGTTGAAATAATTTTGATTCATACTTATATATAAGCACGATATTTTTCATTCCTTCACAGGTCACTTGTATCTCGACCTTATCTCTTTTTTTCTTGTATTCTTCCAATTCATGCATTGCGTTTAGTGGTAACATTGATTCTAATTTATAATACAGCACTTTAAATTCTGTACGGTAATCACAATGCCTTTCGTCCAAATTATTAGCTAAACACGTCTGAGTTAAACTAAAAAAAATCGAAAAATATATAAAGTTAATCAGATTTTTAAATTTCATTTTAGACCCACTTATAACCTCTTCTTGATAAAACACACATTAGAATTCTCCACTATTAATAGGTTATTCGAAGTCTTGTTTTCTCAATCATTTGCAATTAGGTGACTAATTTAATTTCTAGCTAACAGTGAATTGCACTGCGTTAACGGCAGCTAACAAGAATTAGTCTTTGTTCGTCGTCAAGAAATTGCCACGGCAGCAATTATTAAGTGTTATAAGATGCCTGCCGCCACATAAAGATACCTAATTCAACCCACAAGTTCAAGGGCAGGCGTCTTATAAGACTCGAGGGAGGAAACCGTGGAACTCTATCAGAGGGTATTTTGTAGTGGTCTAATAATCCTGGACTATTGAGAATAGGGCTTTTTTTTTACTTATACTCAATAGACATCAATTAATCAATAATTATGGTAAAGTGATGCCTTACTTAAAAAATTTTTAAGATACGAAAATAATCACTTTTATCTAAAAAATAACTGGTGGCTAATAATATGAGTATTGCTGGTGGGATATTTGCAACATTTTTTATTTTCTTTAGTTTTACATGGGCGTTGCTACCAGGTGGATTCGGGATTCTAAATTTTAAAAAAAAACATGGGGCTCTGTTGTATTTTGTAGGGAAGCTACTGTGGTTGCTGCTTTTACTTATCCACCCAATAATATTGTACGCTCTTTGGAATGGTTTACTTAACAACAAAGAAATTGTATTTAGCTGGCTATTTATTCCTTTAGTACTTCAGATTCTATTCTTTACCATTTTCGCTCGCGACGTTGGAACCTGAATCATAGACTCGCGAGATGCCGTATCTAACCACCTTTCCGACTAATCACTTTTTAGCAAAAAATATCGCCTTTACGTAGGCTTGAAACTGTTTAATGGTTAGTTTTTTTGATGCATCTGTAGCATCACGTATACCAAAACTCGGGACACCCAATAAACTAAGGACCAAACTTGTTCTTACCAATAGACCAAGTGTACACTTTGATTGGTGATGTTAAATTTGTGCATATAAAAAAGTGTGTGTCCCACAAAAAAATCAGCATCTCCATCGCCAACACGCCCAATACACTGAGTCGTGGAATTAAAGTTGAACGTGGCACGGAGAATCGGATACTGTGCATTGCCTATTGTGAAAAAAGACAAAATTCACTTGAGAAAATAGTGACCGCTGAAAACAACAATAATTCCGCTTCTATTATCCGCCGCTACGTAGATTTTCGCGAAGAAAAAGGACAAAATTGCTGGGAAAAACCTGCGCAGAGCAAACAACAAGTATCATCCAGTCAGTAAAATTATTATAGCCCCCCTTTCAGGAGCCATTCAACCACGCCAGCACTAACGAATCATCGATAAATAGCTTGCCGAGTACGCGATATCGGGATTCCCTGAGTATTGACGATTCAGTAGCCTTTTCCTTTACCACCTTAAACGGTTTTCGATATGATGAATGGATAAAGTAGACCTGATTTTTTCTGTTAAGAATAAAGCCGGTATGATTATCCAATCCAACTATATAAAGTCCCTCGCCCCACTGTTTTACCTTATCGACAAATTCCTTAATGGTTACGCCTCTAAATCGTTTAATATTCCTATTCTGATTTATATTTTTTATCATCGTTTCAGACGCGGCTTGCGCCATTCTAACTCGATTTAAATTTAGTCCCGACTGTTTCAACAACGTTGTTACAAAATAACCGCACGCGATCGAACCAGTGGCAGGTGTTCGGCTATGGCCTTCAAACGACCAAGGTGTTCCATACCAATGCAGAAACAATTTTTCACTAATAGTCGTTATTAATAAATTTCGAGCCCGAGCTATAATAGTCCGCTTTTTATTCTCAGTATTTTCGTGTCTAAATTGCAACGCCAATTGAATTCTTTTGGAATTTAATCGTAGTAGCTCACTTTTATAACTTTTTTTTAGGTCAACATTCGGCATCCCGACCGCACTAGTTTGGCTAGCCAAAACCGCTAGCACAACAAAAAACACCAGGAATCTTAACATCTGTTTGCAACGAGATTTCATATTTTCCACTCTTTTGATCTGCTATTCTAAAAAACAGTGGCTTGGCTACTAAACGGCGCCAAAGCCTGCTCGATGTTTTTATACAACTCGGGTAACCATTTTGGTGACACTGGAGCTGTAGATTTTTTTACTAATTGAATTTTTTTAGTTCGAAAATCATAGGGCGAGACAATAACATTGACATTTTCTTTTCCGACCAGCGCTACCAGAACAAACAACTCCTCAATGGCTGGATCCCCAAGCGCAATGCAACCAACGCTCTTGTTCCGCCCATGGAAAAATATATTGGTACCAGGCTTTTCTCTGCCTTCTTTTTCAGCGTATTTAAGATCGAACTCATTTGGATAATTAATCTTAAAAGATAAATGATAGGAACTGTTTGGGTTTAAACCAATGACATCATATATACCTTCGGGTATCTGCTTGTCACCTTCTTCTAATTTGGGTCCGAGTAAACCACTAAATGCCTTAAATGAATAGGATTTTATTTTCACCCATTTATCAGTAGTCGCTCCTGATGTATGTGTGATATCAGATTTACTCCATAGTTCTACTTGTTGCTCCCTTTTAAACGCAAGCAACGCTAATTTTTGCGGCGGATAATTAATACCTGCTCGAGTAAAATAGGGTGCGAGCCTTTTCTTAACATCCCATCGAAACAAATCGACTCTATCTTCTATGGAATAGACGGTTTTTTTTTCAATCGATAGACCGCGAATAATGTTTGTATTTAATGCATACATAGCGACGACTGACACAAAAACAAGAAATAGTAGTAAAAATAGTGTGCTTTTAATTCTCATGGTTTTATTCCGTGATATCTCGCCAGAGGTTACAAATAGCCTAAGATATCTAAACGCAATAATCCGCAACTCGGGTTTATCGAATCGTTAAATTTTTACGCGCTTCCAGCCAATGCGCAGAAAAAGCACCTATCTAATTGAAGCTAACCCACCCCCATTTGCTATCGTGTATTATGCAATCGAATGTCATCTTTAAAAGGTGCTTTAGATGCTCTGTCTTTAAGTTCACAACTTTCGGTAACGTTTTTACACAGAGATTTTTTATTATATCTACAGTGCTATCCATAACATGTGCACCTACTAGGTGGTCAGACATTCGCCAAAAATGCCGTTGTAGTGTGGTTTTCGCCCAGTTCATATAAAATTATATAATTACAATTTGGCTACTAATTTATGAAAAGACCACAATTAGAAACGCTTTTTTCACCCGTAATCTTAAATTCGGCAGAAATCGTAAATAAAACTGTTAACTTGTACGAAGTTGAATACGATGGTTATGTCGACGATTCCTACGCAAAAGTTAGCTATGACAATCACTTTGATGCGTATACTTTTCATGATGAAACTTTGGATTTAAAAAATAATCAAGACTTATTTGCGCGGGTAAAAAACGATAGAAATTGTATGTGGTGTAATGAAATAGATATGACTTTTGCACCATCTGAGACTTAGAATACCGTTTATGGCGATAAAATAGATAAATCAGCAACAAATGTTGTAGTAAGAACTGAAGAAGAAGTTACTAGATTTTTAGAAGAAGAGTTAAAAGACTATATTTGACTAGGTGCTATAGTAGTTGGTCAAAGGTAACTCAAGAAATCATTAGCAATGGTTGTGAAATAGAGACTATAGCGTATAGGCATACAAATCAGAACGATGACTATTCATTTATTACAAAATCACATCGTGGCTGGCTAATCAGTTTAACCGGGGTAGGTAAATACGATAAACTGATCGCTCGCTATGGTAAGAACACAATCCAGAGGAATAATTTGACGCATAATATACATAATATTGCCCGACCCCTGACAGGAGCAATAAAACAAAAACCTAAGCCTAATAGGGTAAAAGAGTTATTTGAAATAACAGACACGGTTAACTGGTCAAACATAAACAAGCTCGAAATACAAACCCAGGATTCAATGCCAGAAAACGATAGACAAAATATTATTAAAGGAACTAGGAATACGTATAATAAAAATATGAAAGTAGTGTTCCAATGAATATAAGTTATCAGTGTCCGTATGCCATGAGGCGTTTATTAGCTAGCCGTCGAAAAGAGCTAAGAGGCAGACGCTATATAGGAAGAATAAAATTGAACCTCTATACCTATAGTTATATAAGTGGGGCAACTTATTTATCGATTATTTTTTTATTCACATTACACAAGTAGTATTTTTTAACTCGTTAATAAAGTCAATGGCAGTATGTTATCGAAATGAAAAGTCTGGTCATTTGGCCTATTTTGTGGGTATTTTGAATTAACGTAGCTTTGCCATTAGAATCGAGAGTCACAAAATAGCGGTGGATGAAATGGCGTTCCCGAGAACACCCTTAGATAAAAATCTAAAGACGTTCTCGGAAATGGTTAGCCATTAGTGCGATCTATAAATATGTCCGTGACGATTGTAGTGTGATACATGATGTCTAACTCGAACATGTCTTACACCGTGTCTGACTCTGTGGCGTAAACGATGAGACAAATAGTGGCTGCCATGTACCGTTACATGAGCTCTAGCATGATGGCCATATCCATGATGGCTATCAGCTGCCGATGCGGTATTAACCATTGCTAAGCTTGATGCGGCAATCAATGCTAAAGACAAAATAACTTTTTTAAATTGTTTCATTCTAGATCTCCTGTGGTAGTTATCTACCGGTATATTTAATCGTGTTTAAATCTTACAATAGGCATGCTGAATTCAAGCTGAAATTTAACTAAACCCAACATGAACGATAATAGTAAGATCTCGATATCTCGTTAGTATGCAAGTCAGCAATATCAGAGACTCTTGATGCAACATGGAATGGTTTTCTCAATGAATCGAAAAGGAAATTGTTCGGACTACAGCTCGGTAAAACAATTTTTTAGCAATCTAAAACGTGTGTGTTGGCAAATACTGTTTCTTCTTCGCTGAAGAGAGTAAACTGTAAAGTTTGGTATTGTCAGCAGAATTTATATTTACTTTCTTTTACTTTATTTTTGTCTTCATAAAAATCCACTGAGTATAAATAGAATAAAAGCCCTATTCCCAATAGTCCAGGGTTATTGAACAGCCGATTAGCTCGATTTTCAACCTATTCCCGCCGTTGGAACGACAGAATCCCTACCGCTTTTGTTAAGCAGTCATAAGCTGAAAAGTAGTTTAGTCGAACAAGCTTAGCCGTGGCGTATGGCCGATGTCAATACGCTTAACTTCACCTCGCTGGGTAAAACTATTTTAATTAATGGCAGCTCACAAGAGTATTCCGAGGTACACCTTACTGGCAAAAATCCGGTTAGAATGATTTTTTACAAAAAATACCGATCCGGCAATGGTACGACAGGTAGAATCTCAGTATTTACGGACTCAGGGTATTCTTGAAAGCCGAATTGCAGCCAAAAAGAAAATTCAAACAGCACCTGATGACTTTCATAAAAATTGCCATTCTAAACTCAAGGTGGAAATTGATTGGAAAATTTTTGAGTCTGCCCAACAGAAGACCACACCGGGTATGGCATACGCCTATTTAACATCATTTAGCCGTGTTTGTATGATTGATAAAGACCACCTCGCTGCGGTGAAAAAAAGTTCAGACATTCGAATTACGCCTATCGACTACTACAGGCAAAGATCGCATTGACAAAACAGGCGATAAGATCATAATTTATTCCAATCAGCAGGTACCGAATGTACTAGAATCCAGCTATAGTAAAATAAAGGATCTATTATGAAGGCTTTGTAAACTGCGTGCATTGCCGTCATTAGATTGCTTACGCAAGCGCCATAGTTTCAACAGCAATTCACTCGTATAGCGGGTAAAGGAAAAACCGCTTGACATGTTACCTACACATAGTATTTATACTATACCCATGTAAGTATCAGGATTGCAGGAGCCCCCCGATCATGAGTACACAAATTAACTCGCTGGCAGGCCAACCTGTTACGGCTGCACAGCGAATAGATGTCTCTAAGCTAGTTGATGCTTATTACTCCCAGCAACCCGATCCTGGTGTATCAGCGCAGCGTGTTGCCTTTGGAACTTCTGGACATCGTGGTTCGTCGTTCGACGTTAGCTTTAACGAAGCACACGTACTTGCGATCAGTCAGGCAATCTGTTTATACCGCGAAAGGCAGGGTATTAACGGGCCACTATTTATTGGTATTGATACACATGCACTATCGGCACCTGCGTTCGAGAGCACTTTGGAAGTACTGGCCGCCAATAATGTTGATGTGATGATCGCCGAGAGTGGCGAATACACGCCCACGCCTGCGGTGTCGCACGCAATTCTGGTCTATAATCGTGGTCGTACAGTTGGGTTGGCTGATGGTATCGTTGTGACCCCTTCGCATAATCCGCCTAACAGTGGTGGTTTCAAATACAACCCACCCAACGGCGGTCCGGCTGAGACCAGCATTACTCATTGGGTCGAAGCCAAAGCCAATGCACTGCTCGACACGGATCTAAAAGGAGTGCGACGCGTGCCATTTGATAAGGCTTATCGCGCCGCTACTACCCATGAGTATGATTATCTCAATACCTACGTCGCTGATCTCGGTAACGTTGTCGATCTTGATGCGATTCGGGCTTCAGGCCTGCGCTTGGGTGTGGATCCAATGGGTGGTGCTGGTGTGCATTACTGGGCACGGATCGCCGAGTATTACCGACTGAATTTGACCGTTATCAATGATCAGGTTGACTCGACATTCGACTTTATGAGCTTGGATTGGGACGGCCGTATTCGCATGGATCCATCCTCGGGTTATGCGATGCGGCGTCTGATCAACGTCAAGGATCAGTATGATATTGCGTTTGCCTGCGATACTGACCACGATCGCCACGGTATCGTCACGCCCAATGCTGGATTACTGCCAGCGAATCATTATCTGGCGGTAGCCATCGACTACCTGTTCCAGCATCGCCCCCAATGGAGTCAACATGCTGCCGTGGGCAAGACCGTCGTTAGTAGCGCTCTTATCGACCGAGTGACAACCAGACTGGGTCGAGAACTTTATGAAGTACCCGTTGGTTTCAAATGGTTTGTCGATGGTCTGTGCGATGGTGCATTAGGTTTCGGCGGTGAGGAAAGTGCTGGCGCATCGTTTAGCTGCATTGACGGGCGTGTATGGACAACTGATAAAGATGGTATCGCACCCGCATTACTGTCGGCAGAAATTACCGCCGTTAGCGGTCGTGATCCTGGTGATTATTACCTTGATCTTGTTCGCGATCTTGGTGAGCCGGTGGCCGACCGTGTTGAAGCGTCTGCTACCGCAGAGCAGAAGAGGAAGCTGGCGAGTCTCTCACCGCAACAGCTGAAAGCCACGCAACTGAGTGGTGAGAAGATTGAGCGCGTACTTGATCACGCACCGGGTAACGACGCACCCATCGGCGGTATTAAAGTGATTGCTGCTAGCGGTTGGTTCGCTGCACGGCCGTCCGGAACGGAGGACATTTATAAAATTTACGCGGAGAGTTTTCGCGATGCAGAGCACCTGCGCCGAATCGTGGACGAGGCGCAAGCAATGGTCGACGACGTACTCGTTGTTTAGTCAATTCCAGTACCTAGATTCAACTAAGTAAAATAGTTACCATCGTCGGTTTGAATTCTGATCGATATTATCTATTTTTTGATCAGGAATGGAATTGTGAATTCCTATCCCCCCTCCTCCTTCAGCTACCATTCAACCACGCAAGCACTAACGAATTATCCATAAATAGCTTGCCGAGTACCCGATACCGGGATTCCCTGAGTATTGACGGTTCAGCTGCCTTTACCTGATATCATATTTTCCACTCTTTTAATCTGCTATTCTAAAAAACAGTCTCTTGACGACTAAAGGGTTTCAAAGCCTGCTCAATGTTTTTATACAACTCAGGCAACCATTTTGGTGCCACTGCTGTTGTAGATTTTTTTACTAATTGAATTTTTTTAATTCAAAAATCATAGGGCGAGACGATGACATTGACATTTTCTTTTCCGACCAGCGCTACCAGGACAAACAACTCCTCAATGGCTGGATCCCCAAGCGCAATGCAACCAACGCTCTTGTTACGTCCATGGAAAAATATATTAGTACCCGGTTTTTCTCTGCCTTCTTTTTCAGCGTATTTAAAGTATTAAAAAAAAACTAATCCGTTCCTTTTCGAAGAGAAAACCGCATCCTTTGCTGCTGCCTAGGTACTAACTTAACTGCTCACGCGCTTGCATTAAAGCAAAACCCAACAAATTTAAACCACGCCATTTCGCCGGATTTTCCGCATCAGGATTACTCGCCCCCATACCTATACCCCAGATCCTGTCACGCGGACTAGCCTCTACCAAGATACGATTATGTGTGTTTAACAGAAACTTTTTTAGTGTGTTATTTTGTGAAAATTTGGCATAATTACCACGTACTACAATATCGTTACGGTGTTCGCACCAGATTGTTTCCTCATAACCTTGCACCGTACGCCCTAATTTTTTTGCCTCAGCTGGTGTTCTAGACACTAAAATTTTCTGTAAAGCGCCATCATCGTTAAATAAACGTGCTTTCTCTGACATCATATAGTGCTCTGCAGTCGGATAATCAATACCGTCAATATCAAAATCTGCTTCATACCATTGGCTCATGCAAGTCTTCTCAACACTACCATCTTGTGGTTTTTTATGTCCCCAAAAAAATAAATATTTCACACTATATTTATGTGCAAGGTATATTATTAATTCTTCTTTACTGGTAATTAATGTATCCATTTTTATTTCTCATTTTGAACTGGCAGCGTCCAAGCATTTTTAACATAATCGTTTTTTTACTAATTGAATTTTTATAACCTAAATAGAAATCAGGAAGGAAAACTCAATGTGGACAAGTAATAGTCTTATACCTGCCACACCCATCATCCTAGATACCCATTAGGTAAAAATAGTGCTTGGAATGATGGGTATAGCGCCCAATGTTTTTACTTAACGTTACAAGCTAGCCTTAAATTGATTAATGCAATATTTCTGAGCTTTTACAAGTTCATTTTTTAGTCCTTGAGCACTATTTGCAACTAAGGCTGCATGAGAGAACGCTTTAGTATGATCTTTAGGCTTATTTGTATAAACGCAATTATTAGTCATCATTACCTTATTGGCTTTTAAATTAATTAGTCTTAGCCTGGCGCTGTACGTCACGTGATAGTATTTAAATTTTGTTGGGTAATGCGCAAACTGCCAACCGCGCGTTTTAATGTCTAATAAAACATCGGCTTTTGGGTAGGTCGATTTCAGTGACGATAATGATTTTGACTTTGCCACTACCGAATTATTAATTGCACTCATGTTATATTTTTTTGACATAAAATTAACTAAGGAAACGCCGATTTTATTGGCAGGATCTTGAATATTATTTTCTTTTACTAATCTGTTACCTGCTTTAGCCATACCAAGAACGCCGACCGCTCCAAATGCACCTTTTCCTGCGGTAATGGCTATAAAAGTAGGTTGCTTGTATTTACTGGCCTGAATGCTTTTACTGCTGAATACACCCGCATCACTTGATTTTAATGATTCTTTTTTAGACGGAGCGCAAGCGGGTAATAATAAAAAAATGATTAATGTTATTTGTAACTTCATTTAAGTTTCTCCCCAAATGTAACTTTCATAATAAGCCGCTAATTATCGCAATATTTATAAAAATCGTAAAGGTGTATATACGTTTATTTCTGCTCTAACTTAGGTGCCCGCCAAAGTCGTCCCAGATCGTTATCGATTCCCTGGTTTAGACATCGATTACAATTAACGACACTTCGTCGATGGTTAACCAACTTCCTGTAGACTAACCTTCTTCGCACACAAATGAATATCAAGGTACCCTGAATTACTTATTCGAGGCATCTATATAATTGAAGCTAGCCCACCCTATTTTCGATCGTGTATTATGCAAACAAATGTCATCGTTAAAAGGTGCTTTAGATGCTCTATCGTTAAGTTCGTAACTTATAATTGTGCTAGCAGCTCTGGTTACAGGCAGTTACTACCTGAAATGTATGTCGCACATGAGTTATTTCATGCATGGTAAAATACCAGGAATTCACCAAAGGGAAATTATTTAACAACGAATTTCCACAACCAGCCTAGAATAATAGGCTCAGAGTCAGTAAAAGAAAGAAACGCGTTGTGGTATACTAATCAGATCAGAATAGATCGAGAACTAGGCTATATTCGCGATCAATATAAAGCACTGGGCAATCGCAAAATCGATACTTCAGACAGAACGATGGAAAGATAATAAAGCAGTCGAATATAAAAATTTAAAGGGTAAAACAGGGATGTTGATTAAAGAGCAGTGGGAAGAAAACGGTACAAGCAAAGATAAACAGAATAGTCAAAATAATTTTCTAGTAAACCCAGATGCAAAGGGTACTCTGGCAAGTATAAAGAAACGAATAGATTAAAATCTGAACAGCAACCTGGAATGGAATCCTAACTTAATAAAACAAGCACCCCTTGAAATTTGAACTCGAAATGACTAAAAAATTATCCATCCGAAAATTACCTATGAATATCCGCTGCAATTAATAAAAATATTTCGGTTATGGATTGAATGTCTATGTTGAGAGAAAAATTGCAATAAGCTAAACACTTGATGCTACAAATGCATCCCTATAAATATCTTGCATGGAAGCCCCTGCTAAAAAAGCTGCTCGCTGGGCATGTTTAACAAAATCAGGATTGCCACAAATATAAACACGCCAACCGTTTAACTTAGGGTGGTCGTTTAGTGCCAATTCGTTTGCACGCCCGCTTACCATTCCTTCTGGTGCTTCTTGTCCAGACAAGCTTGCGGTGTAATGGAGTTTGCCCTCGGCTTCTAATTTTTTGAAATATTCAACTAAGTAAAGGCCCGACAGCGATCTGCTGCCGTGATATAAATGCAGGGATCCATGATGGCCTTGAGATAGCGCATCGCGCACAATACCGTACAAAGGTGCCAGCCCAGTACCCGTGCCCATAAGCAATAGGGGTTGCTCAGAATTTTCTTTGGATTTGTCACTTGGCATCTTGCGTGCTAAGTAAAAGCAATCGCCGATTGCTGCACTCACATTCACCTTATCACCTTGTTTAAGTGATTTGCCTATCCACTGGCTTACTTTGCCATTGGGTAAAAGTCGAACATGAAATTCCAAGAAATCGTCTACGGGTAAACTCGCAAGTGAATAATTTCGGCCAATATTTTTAGAGTGATACAGGGTAATGAATTGCCCGGCATAGTAGGAAAAATCATCAGGTTTTTGTAATCGCAAGCGAACAATATCAGCACTCAATTT
>QILK01000005.1 GCA_003233345.1 Gammaproteobacteria bacterium
TAGTCATTGATGGTAGCCCTTCTACCCTGGACTGGATTATCCTTGTTACTATAATAGTAATCGGGTTTTACTGTATCGCCTATTTTGTATCACGGCAACTAATAAAGCCATTACAAAAACTATCGACCAGCACAAAAAAATTTAGTATTAATTTAGATAGTCCAAGCATTCCTGAAACCGGGCCTAGCGAATTTCGTGAAGCGGCCCGCGATTTTAATATTATGCAAAAACGTATACGTCAATTTGTCAATGAACGCATGCAACTATTAGCGGCTATTTCCCATGATTTTCGCTCACCGCTTACACGTTTACAATTACATTTGGAATCAATAGATAACCTCGACACAAAAAAGAAAATGCTTAATGAAATTGAAGAGCTATCATCCATGATTCAATCAACGCTGACATTTATTCGAGGTGACTCGGTAAACGAACCGTTACAAAAAACAGATCTGGTTACCTTAATTCAATCGCTCTGCGATGATATATCCGATCTACACGGCCCCACTCATTTTAGCGGACCTGCGCATTTTGCCATTGCCTGTAAGCCACTGGCAATAAAGCGGGCGTTGGGAAACATTATCGAAAACGCAGTAAAATATGGGCACCAAGCTGAAGTCTGTCTAAAACCAGGCGAATCCACCGTTACAATCAGCATCAAAGATAAAGGTACGGGGATAAGCAAAAGTGAAATAGAAAATGTGTTTGCTCCATTTTATCGAATTGAAAAATCCCGCAACCGTAATACCGGCGGCGTTGGTTTGGGATTAAGTGTTGCACAGACCTTGATTCAGAGTCATGGCGGGGAAATTAATCTTGAAAACCTGGATCGCCCCTATGGACTAGGGGTAACAGTCATACTCCCATTTGAAGAGTATGACAATAATTTCAACCGTCCTGCCTGAAAAGTTTTTTCATCCCACAATGTAAATCATCGATTATCAAGTACAGGCACGGAATAAGAATAAGGGTAAGCGGTGTCGAAAATAGCAATCCCCAGGTAATTGCCATCGCCATTGGGCTCATAAAGGGATCGCTGCCGCCTATTCCATACGCTAAAGGCAGTAGTCCGGCTACCGTTGAAATCGTTGTTAATAAAATAGCTCTAAGCCGGTTGCTAGCCCCCATGACGACTGTTGATAACAAAGAGATCTCAAGATTCTTCTTTCTCAAATCATTAACATGATTTACCAGGACCAGTGAATCGTTCACCACTACGCCAGTAAGGCCGATAACGCCGGTAATCGCAAGGAATCCAAGTGCTTCGTTGTGTAAAGCAAAACCGACGATGACGCCGATAATTCCAAACGGAATGGCGGTCATGACAATAAGGGGCTGCCACAATGAGTTAAATAACAAAACCAGTAGGAAGTAGATTCCAATGCAAACCAGACTAACAATTAAAACAGTTTGTTTCAGTGTGTTTTGACTTTCCTTAGCCTCGCCACGAATAATAATCCTGATGCCCGGAAAATTTTTATTAATTTTAAAACGTTCTTTTACGGCGTTCGCAACTAATAAAGAAGTCGTGCTGGTCTTGTCTATATCGCCGGTAACCGTCACCGAGCGTTCGCCTTTATAATGGGCAATGTTTGCGGGGCCTTTGCTGTTTTCAAAACTGGCAACCGCCGATAACGGCGTTAATCGATTATTGCTATTTGGCAAGGGTAAGTTATACAGCTCAGATAAATTTTGGCGCAGATATTTTGGGTAAATTACGCGAAAATCAACATCTTCGTCACCATATCGAACACTTGTAACAATTTCGCCATCAAACGCACTGCGTACGTTCTGAGCGATATCAGAAACAGTGATTCCAGCACGCGCCAGCATTAAATGCTTGGGTTTTATTTCGACTTGATCTTTTCCGGCTTTATCGTCTCGATCAATATCCTTGGTACCATCAATCGATTTAAGAAAACTGACGACATTGTCAGTCAATTGAGTTCTTAATTTATCATCGCTACCGACAATACTTATCTTTATCGGCCTACCGACAGGAGGACCCCCTGACTCCACGACGACTGTTAACTTTTTTAACCCTTCAATTTTATCTAGCAACGGCTTAATCGTTGCGACAATTTGATCCGCCGTACGCTTGCGATTCGCAAACGGTGTCAACGCCACTGAAACGGCTGCGTTATTTTCTCGCTCACTATTACGTAGGGTACCGAATGTACCTATACGTGTTAAATAGGTATCAAGCTCGGTCTCGGGTAATTGCTTTACAATTTTTTCGACTTCTTGCGCACGTTGCGCTGTTACTGTGAGCGGCGTACCTAACGGTGTTTCGATTCTTATGTGAAAACGATCCGCGCTAGAAGAGGGAAACATTACAAAGTTCATAAAATTCAAAGCGTAAAAAATAACACTCGCCAGGATACCGATAAACACTAGCGTCACCAGGTAACGAAATCTAAGCAGTGAAGGCAGAATCTTAGTCAACCATGCTTGCAGCGTTCGGAATAACCCAGCGCTTTTACCGCTGACTCCATCACCATTTTTAACGATTGGTAACTTGCTCAAGCCACCAACAAGATGCGCAGGCAGTGCCAATGTTGATTCAATCAGTGATACTACTAACGCTAAAGTGATCACTAGCGGTATGACATACACGAACTTTCCCATCATACCCGGCATAAAAAAGAGGGTAGAAAACGCCAGAAAAGTCGTCAATATTGTGGTAATAACGGGTTTAAATACACGACTCACACCAACAACCGCGGCATCAACGGGCGCGAGTCCACGCTCGCGCATGCGGTAAATATTTTCCGATATAATAATCGCATCATCAACAATGATTCCGAGCACCAATACTAACGCGGTAAGCGTTATAGAATCGAGAAAGCTATCGAACAACGGCAGCAAAGAAATAACGCCTAATACCGTGATCGGGATGCCCAGTGCGACCCAGAATGCGACCCTGAAATTTAAAAATAGAGTCAACACAATAAAAACCATCGAGAGGCCAATAAGACCATTTGACAATACGATGTTAAAACGATTTCTGACATACTTGGATCGGTCATCGACACCAAAGAGCTTGATACCCACCGGCAGATTATCCTGTTCTTGCTTGATCAGTTTTTTAATTTTATCGACTGTTCTGATAATATCAGCAGACTCTGATTTGAATGCTATGAATGATACCGCTCTGTGACCATTGACCCGTGATATAATTTTTTCATCTTCGAAAGTATCCTTAACCTTCGCAAGGTCGCTGACCCTAATCACAGGCCCACTAAATCCAGCCTGGACAATTACCTTTGCCACGTCCAGCGGATTACGGAACTGGGCCAAAGTTACTATATTTTTTTCGCTT
Organism: Gammaproteobacteria bacterium; assembly: GCA_003233345.1. Lineage (GTDB taxonomy): Bacteria > Pseudomonadota > Gammaproteobacteria > SZUA-21 > SZUA-21 > SZUA-21. The sequence goes on from QILK01000005.1 coordinate 3,323, forward strand.
ATATACGATTCAAATGTACCGCCAGTGCCGCGAATATTCTGATTTCGAATGGCGCTTATAACACGCCCAAGTGAAATAATATTTTTACTAAGTGCTTTAGGGTTTACTTCAACCCGAATCTCTCTTTTACGATACCCAAATCGCTTAACGCTGGAAACACCTGGAATATTCTCTAGCTTTTTCTCGAATAATCTTGCCGTTTCCCGCAATTTTGTATAGGGCACATCGCCACTAAGCGCGATTTCCATCATCGGAAAAATAGATGTCCCCAGTTCTTTGACCAGCGGTGATTCTTTTACTTCGGAAGGTAGATCAGTGACGCGGGTTACCGCCTCACTAATATCTTGTGAGACTTTGCTTGCATCCTTAATCCCCGGATCAATCATAATATAAATAACTGACAAATTTTCCATTGACCAAGAAATGTAACGCTTGATGCCGGTGACTTGCTTGATCTCCTTTTCCAGTTTATTCGTCACCTTGAGTTCTACGTCCTCAGGTGAGGCGCCAGGAAAAATCGTCGTTACCAGGACAGTTCCGAATTTAACTTTCGGGAAACTGTCTCTTTTAATGGTCAGTAAACTACTAACCCCGACCAGAATAATCAACAGACTTATAAGATACGCAACTAGATTACGTTCGGCAAAATATCGAAATAGCTTTTCCATTCTTAAACTCTCACCTGTCCGCTACCACCGTCAGCTCCGCGCGTTGCTCACAGTATCTCTTTATTCTCCCACACTGGTATAAACCCAGTCCTCGTCCGCTTTATCTATTTCCTGCGATCCAAAGATAACATTTTTACAAAGTCCTTTTAGCAAGGCCTCGCAAGAAGCTTCCATCGCATTATCGTCCACGTTTAAGGTTTCCAAATGCTGGAACATTTTTTTATTTTCACTTAATATCTGCGCACCTTTTTCTGTCATACACCCCATAGACAGATCCAGGGTTTTTAGTTGTGGAAGAACCCTGGATTTAACCACCGCCTCACAAATCGCATCGGTAATCTCGGCGTTCATTAAACCAAGATGGGTTAACTTTGGTAATCCCTTGGCCGCGAATATCGGCACCAGATCAATGACACTTCCGGAAAATCCGTAGTTTTCCATTCCAAAAAGTATCTCCAGTTTTTCGATTTTAGGCCATGTCGCATTGGCAATGACTTTAATCGTACTCTGAGGCAATCCACCGGTATACACCTTAAATTCTCGCATTTCTGGAAAAACCAATGTTTCCAGCTGTGGATATCCGCCTTCAACGGTTAGTTTTTGTAACCTGGGAAACGCATCGCAAAACGATTTTTTAAAACCAACTTCGGTACTGGATATATCCCATAAAGCATTATAATAGTCATCGTCACTCTCACGAACATCATCCAGATCTCGCTCACCCACATGAAGCTCAATTAACGTTTGCGGCGTCTTTCGCTCCGCCAACAGATCAAAAGTCGATTCAAAACCCATAATATCTTCGGTCACGTCAGGCCCGAGATGCAGCTTCTGAATAAATTTTGCCGACGGATGATTTAAAATAATTGACAATAGCCTGTCTAAACCCATCTCATCTTCATCACCGGTACCGACACGAACTGATTTCATAAACCCCATATACCATTCGACAACTTTAAATTGCTTCTGGTATTTTTCCAACCCAACAATCAATTGTGTTTCATGTTTTTGATAAGCGGCTTTGACCTTTACCTGCAGGTCTTTATCGTTGGGCGTTGCCAAAAGCGCGGCCTCCAGTGCTAATAACTCACCTTTAGGATCTTGCTGGGCTTGCAACCAATCGCCGTACACCAACCAGGATTCCAATTTTTCTGGGTCCGCTATTATAATTTTTTCAAGCTGCGGATTAACACTAGAGACCTCTGTTCTGGACTCGACTTCCACCCCATCCCCAACAAGCAACTCATAACCTTCATTAATTTTAGCATCGATTTGCTTCTCATAGTGTTGCTGCGCCTCGATCGTATCGGCGTATTCACTTGTCTTAATCTCGCCAGTGGACCCAATTCTACCCCACTGGGTAGTAATTTCTGACCCATCAATTTCGATTAGCCAATACTTGCTAGCTTTGTCATCTCGATATTCAGCTCTTGGCATAGGTTGCCCCTTTACGTTAAGTTACAGATATAGATAAGGATAAATAACCAGTATGCCTCTGGGAAAATTTTTCCGCCAGTACTTCTTTGCTATCGGCTGGGACGAACTATCATGGAAGGGTTATATAAAAACAATTTTAACTAAGCCTACTTTATTTTTAGTCAATACATTGGTAGATCTAAAATTGCTTGGTAAATTTTACGCGCAAATAACTATCACGCCTGAGGTTATAGAGCGGACTTGGCACTTCCGCGTTAGAAACCACTAGAGCCTCTGCGGATAATTTAGACGACTTACCGAGTTTTCGGCGAATTTCAAATTTATAGATACGTTCATCGCTATCTTCATCAATATAATAACTGGCAATTAGCGCCGTCGAGCTGGGGTTATTAAATTTAAGTATAGCGGCCAGAAATATATCCCGCTCGAATACCGTTTTACTTGGGTCATTGCGGTCGTCGTACATATATTCAACCAAGATAGCCAGGTCTTTTTTAGATTTAAATACCCGCTTCCTGTTATATTGAAGCCCTGCGGTCCAGGCAATGTAAGAATCTAGTGGATTTTGCCTATTTATTAAATCAAGCTTCCATATCCAGCGACCGGTTGTCGCCTTTAGGTCAAGCCCGGTCTGCTCAATTTGATCATAGTTTGGCACCAGTACCCTTTCTCCATTGACACTTGTGCCTAGCGTCAACCGTGGCGCTCGGCTGGTACCAGAAAAATGTGACAAGCCGATATCCCATACCGATAACTTATGCGACCAGCGAACAGCATAATCAACATGTTTTTTTTCTTGACTGGATTCATAGACAGCCTGACCAGTATCGACAGGTATCAAGAAACGTAGACGACCATTGCTGCCTTCATAGGTTCTTTCACGAAAATAGGGAAGCACAAACAACTCTGTCTTTCCCCATTTTTGCTTTAGCGCTAGATTAATCATTGGCTGACCCAGCTTGACAGTACCATCTATATTCTCGATTAAATCAGTCTGGTTAATGATATCAACCAGATACTGTGACTTGGTCACGCCCCAAAAGACTTTACTAATGCCTAACTTGGCTTCCCATAAATCATCTTTTTTATGCAATGCCAATTCACGAATATCGTTATGCGTTCGTTCACCACCTTGTTGATCATAGCGAAAAAAAGGCGAGAATTTAAACGACCATGAATTGTCGAGTTTTTTAAAATATTTTGGCTGAAAACGATACGTTAAACCATCATCTTCCTGCCGGGGATCAAACGCTGGGTCTCTAAAAAAAGTGGCTTCGATTTCAAGTTCTGCGGAAATCCCATTCTTTGCTTGAACAGAATCAGTAAATATTACGGTGCTTGCGACTAAGTATAAAATAGGCGCAATGTTATAATTATTTTCTTTCACTTAAAGGCCTAGTCTCTTTCTGATATATCAGCTTGTTTGTATTTAGTTTTTGTTATTGCATAGGAAACAGGGTGAACAAATGCCCACAGTTCCTAATTATAATTTACTCATGTAATCGTAAAGAAAAATACAATTTATACAAATCTACCAACAGAAGTAGAACAGATAAAAAACTAATTATTTTAATAATAGCACTATATTTTATAATTATTAGATAGGCATCTCACCTATACCAACCAGTCTATAAAAAACCAAAATATAATTCGACTGCATTTAGCCAATAGCAAAGGAGGCTTGTTCGTATATACTAATACGCTAACAAACTCGCAATGGTTTACTGCCTACTTTAACTAAGATGCTCCCTCAACTGCCTTATATATAGCATTTTCTATTTCTTTGGTCATCACTTTTTCGACACCGGTTTGCCTGGCAAAAACTGGCCATTTTTCTACCGCTGCCACTACTTCTGCAAGAATCACATCTGGCTTCGACAGACTAATCGATTCGCCAATCTTTATCAAATCTTCTCGCGTCACATTATCGCGTTTACCGTTGACCGTCATTTGATGCTGATTGGTCCACTCACCAATAGGATTGTGAGAGTAAATCATGTCATAAGCAGGCGAAAGTTGCCATTGACCGTCGGGCCTCATCAGAAATGCAATATTCTTTGTATGGTCGTCGAGATTGCGCGCAAGTACATTAAACAACATTCGCCGGTACTGCTCGGCGGCGTCGGCTTTGCTCAAATATAGTTTTCGCATTACCGTAAACGCCTGTTCGTAGCTATAACCACCGGCCTGGTTAAAATCAAAGTGCCCAACCCCGCACAGCGAATGCATATGTAACTTTTCACCATTAATGCGATCAAAACGCTTAGTCATAAAATGGGCACGACCATTTTCTTCCAGTAACCGACATTCGGTCATATTAATACCCGCCGCCTTGGCCATTAGATAGTAGGCATATTCAACACGTCCAAACCCGTTTGATTTTCCTAACTCAAGCTCAGTCACCCCGTCAAATTTAAGAATCCAGTAGTCATAACCCTTAGGTACTTGTGCCTGCCCGGAAACAACATTACCCTGCTGATTAATCGCGATCACCGCCTTCGGTCTTGCGCCACCGGCGGAAGTGCCCACACGTAATATATCCAAAATAGCATCGGCGTTATCTTTTTCCGATTCATCCAAAGCCACATCAATCACTCGATGCTCGGTCATCATTTCTTGAGCCAGTCGAGTCAGCTCCGATACTTCAACAGGCACAGGCATATCGTACTTTTTTATCATTGTCGGCGAAAACTCCAGCGCACCCATTCCGCGTTTGCCGGTATAACACAGTCTTTCTACCGGACTAAAGCGGGTGCCGCCACGATCGTTACGCGCCAGCCAGGCATCAATTAAACGATTACCAAACTTGTCTGGTAACGCATCGGCTAGTAATCCGGGTAATCCTAGATAAGTGTTTTTGTCCAGTGCGGAAAATAAAAACTTGGCGTTGCCTTGACGTGCATCTTCCAGGCCCATATGTATTGGCGATATATCAAGGCCCTTTTTGAGAAATTCAGGATCATATTCAAAAATACCCAGCTGACGATCATCCAGCCAGGACACAGCACCGACCAGGTCACCCCATAAGTGAACCATGGCGGTATCGACTTTTTTTACCATTCAACATCATCTCTTGATCGCGGTTTATTTTTTTCGTTGACACGTACACCGGATGCCCGCCGACGTTGCTTGCCTTGCATTTTTGCCAGTTGTAGCGGACTAATTTCAGCATCGTCTAAAAAGAAACTTAGTTGATCGAGGATTTTTAACTCGCGCATCACCGCAATCAGCGTAGACAGCTTGCTTTTACCCGACTCCAAGGACTTGATCGCATTTAAAGACAACATGGTCGCGTCAGCTAATGCTTTCTGAGTCATATTCATACTTAAACGCTGGGACTTAATACGCCCACCCAGCCCTTTTGCGATTTTTTGATCTGAATGTGAATGTATTTCCATAATAGCCCCATTTTTGTATATATTAGTAATATATTGCGTTTAAAAGCCCTTATTAGGTATATTATAGGGGTGATCTTACTAATTACAACAAAATGTAGCTATATTGGCCTTATTTTAGACTGTTATTCTCCTAATATACATATAATAACTCTTTTTAGGGTAGTTACGAATGACATCTATCAGCAACGCCTATTAAAACACTGATTATTATCCGGAAATGGGATTTTTCCAGAATAGCAATCATGCTACATTCGCCTACTTAATATTTTTTTACAACACAACAATTATCGATACTCTTCTTTCACTGATTGAGCGCTAGGCTGGCTTCAATATAGAGACGATACGTTGGAACAGGTCTAGCATAATGATTTTGATAGATTGCTGTTCGCAAACATAATATGCATAATAAGTTGTACTGATTAAATCCTGTTTGTTATTAAATAAAACAAGCAACTGTTCGCGCTCAAGATAGTTTATAATATAAATTAGAGATGAATAATCAAATTACAAAAAAACCTTTTTATAAACCCGCAGCGATAGGCCTTGCCCTCATTATCGTCTCAGTATTAATCGCGATATCCGGGCCCTTAGGGAGTCGCATTGGATGGTGGGATTATAGTTTCGCAATAAAAGTCATCACCTGGTCTGCTTATAGTGCTGCCTTGGCTTCAGTACTTTGCTTGTCTGGACTAGTCATGGCACGGCCGGGTGGAAAACGTCGCGGCTTTGTCGTTAGTTTGTTGGGAATCGCGGTTATAGTACCAATACTCCTGTTTTTACAATCATGGAAAGAAGCCAAGCAGACGACACCACCCATTCTCGATATTTCTACCAATACCAAAAATCCGCCTGAATACTGGAATGCGCCCAACTCTCGAATATACGGTGGTCCGGAGATAGCCAGTTTACAGAAAGAGGCTTATCCCGATATCAAGCCACTGGTGTTACCCATATCCGCTAATAAAGCCTTTGACCTTTCAGTCGAAATTATCCGCAAGAAAGGCTGGAAATTATGGGAACCCGATCGCAAAGAAGGGCATATCGAAGCGACTGAAAAAACATTCTGGTTTAAATTTAGCGATGATGTAGTCATTCATATCACCGAGATTAATAAAAATAGCAGCCGGATCGACATGCGATCCTCCTCCCGTTTTGGCGGCGGCGGGGATGGAGGAACAAATGCAAAGCGAATACGTTTATTCTTTAAAGCCCTAAAAAAACGCAGCCAAATGTAGCCCCTGTGACAGGATACTGATCACTTCTTTGATGCGATTTCCCATACGGGCACAGCGCATGCTTTCTGCATAATATGCTTCTACTTAGATTTTCCCTATAATCCCAACGCTTCTAAAAACATATCCGTTTGTCTTTGCAATGCCTTGATCGAAATATTCGGCAATAAATGATACGGGATAAACTGTTAGTTATTTAAGCGCAAAAATAAAGGCACTAAAAAGGAAAACAATTGTCCAACATAACATGTATTTATAATACATATTAATAACAGGATGATTCTTTGATGCGCTTCTAACTGCGTAATTCTAAATTCTGATACAATTTTCCATGAATCCAGAGGCTAGATTTATTTATCCGCTAGCTTTAAAGCACTCGCAGCAAACAAATCTTGCGCACGCAATAACTGGTATTTAATTAGTGATAAAAGGAAACAACAATGAGCGACTCTTTATTTGAAAAAATTGGTGGTGAAGCGGCGGTCAATGCCGCCGTTGATATTTTTTACCGTAAAGTTTTAGCCGACTATCGGGTTAATCACTTTTTTGAAGGCGTAGATATAGAACAACAGGCCGCCAAGCAAAAGTCTTTTTTGACATTGGTGTTTGGCGGGCCTAACGATTACTCAGGACAGGATATGCGCAATGGTCATGCGCATTTAGTGGCGAAGGGGCTTAACGATTCTCACTTTGATACCATTATGCAACACTTGGGGGCGACCCTAGAGGAGTTAAAAGTACCGCCTGACTTGATCAGTGAAGCTGCAGCAATCGCTGAAAGTACTCGAAATGACGTTTTAGGAAAATAAAAAGGCATATAGTATATTAATTAACTAAGTTTGAAGGTAGCGAGTATCTGCTACGCGTTTTCCATGATGCTCGCAATCTACTTGTAATAATTCATCAGACATGGTTTATCCAAAATTATAGTGTGACCGCTTTCCATTCTCGCTAATTGCCAATCGAATTATACAGCTGACGTTACCTACGAGGCGAATTTTTTAGATTCCAGTTACTTCAATACTATATTAAACCGGGATAAATCAGTAGTTTTTAGCGCGCTTATATCACTATTAATATATATAAATACTCGGTCTCCATATTTTGCCAACATGTTCAGCATACGCTCAAACTGTTTGCGCTGTACTTCATAAAAATCTTCAATCCGCAGTGTTACGGTGCTAGCTGTCTTTTTTAATAATTTTTTTAACTGCCGGGCAAAAGAAATATAAAGTCGCTTCTCGCAATAACCTTTTATCGTTATTTGCACGTTGACATTAAGATCGGATAAACACGCTGCCAATGATATCGGGCTTTTATGTATTCTATCGGGGATCAAACGCCGGATCAATCTTACGACGTTATCCGCTATTTTTGAATCCCGCTCTACATTATTTTGATAATGACGATCAAGATAATCGCGCATTGACAATGCTGTAATCCACTCTTGAAAGACAATACTCCATTTTTTTGGCGAAGTACGCGCCAAGCTGGAAATAAAATAGAATATTCTCGATGAACCACCTTTTAAAACACCTCGGCTAATCACTGATTTAATAATAAACAACTTTTGCTTAAATGAATAACTATCGGTTTTATCTGCAACCGAATAATATCGCATTTTATTGATTATTCGCCTGAACATATTTTTATCTTTGTATAAGTTAACAACCAACGCCTGGTATGCGTTGATCATTTGCTGGTAGGTCATTTGCTTTGGAATAACATTCGTCGCCAGCTTGGTATTATCAACAGAACTATTAGCGGCCACCAGTCGTCCTTCTTTCTGCAAACGAATATACAAGGGTGTCTTTGGTAACGCCGTCAACAGCCCAATCATCGCCACCTGAATACCTGCAAGCTGTATAAACTGTTTTTGCTTGCCGAATGAATCCATGTTATCGCTATCAAACCCAATAATAAACCCTGCCAATACATCAATTCCTGATTGATAGAAACGTCTTACTGACTCCAGTAAATCGATCTTCATATTCTGGGTTTTTTTGGTTTCTTTTAACGCTGCTTCGTCTGGGGTTTCTATCCCCAGAAACACCCAGGCGAAATTTGCGCGCTTGAACTGATCTAGCATTTTAGGGTTCGAGGCAAGATTAACGGTCGCTTCAGTACCAAAACGAAATTGGTAGTTATGCCGATCCTGGTATTCTTCCAGAAAGACCATTAATTTTCGGGCTTCCTTTTGATTCCCGATAAAATTGTCGTCGACGAAAAACACGCTACGAACATTATATTCTCGTAACACATCAAGTTCTCGTTCAATCTGCCCGATAGTCTTCATCCTTGGTTTACGACCAAACATAACGATAATGTCACAAAATTCGCAACGGTAGGGGCAGCCTCTGGAAAATTGCATGCTAACACTTGTATATTGATGTAGCTTTAACAAATCAAATCGTGGTGTTGGCGACAGCGTTATATCGACCGTCCCTGTTTCTTTATATAAAGCGTTGATCCTTCCTTTTAAAAAATCCTGACAAAATCGCGGCCAGATGTATTCCGCTTCGCCACTAATAACCGCATCGGCAAAACTCGGATACTCTTCTGGACAAAGCGATGCATAACTTCCACCAGCGACGGTAAAGTATCCGTTTTCCCGAAAATGCGACAGCAGTTCTGTTTGTCTTTGTAACTGCACTCCCATCCCACAAACGCCGACGATATCGACATCCGGATTTAACGGGATTGATTCAATATTTTCATCAATAATTTCTACTTGCCAATCATCTGGACACAAGGCCGCTAATGTCGCTAAACCTAATGGCGGATTAATTGCTTTTTTGCTAGTCAGGATATTTGTCAAAGTCCACTTCATGCTCCAGAAACTTTCTGGAAACTTCGGGTTTATTAACAATAACTTGACCGGACCGGAGATTACTTTACCCGGTGCAACTGATTTACACGTAACGGGCAACAGATTACTCTCAGAAGGAAAATCAGCCATTTACAGATACCTCGCGTTGAAACGATGCAAATAGATATTGCCTTAACGGCATAAATAATCTAGAGACTCAATGTTATAATCGCCAAATAGTATACTCGCATATTGTGGAAAGTTTATTTGATCTCAATCAAGTTTTGTTAATGAATCCAGAACTGTATATTTATGAAAGTTCATAAACCCTATATCGACACCCTCTTGACTCAGTCTTGAGCCGAATAAGTTTTGAGTTTACTTTCGATTGAAAACCATCATTTATTTTTATAATTGACACGCGTCAATGCAATTAGCTTTTGCCTGGGCGACAATACACAGTAAAGATAATGTTTATTGTTAACAATGGAGGTGCATCATGAGCTGGTCAATTTTTGCAATATTTACTGCACTGGGAGCCGTAATCTTTGTTCTGGCACTGGGTGTCGGCGCGATGGTACATGGCGGAACCTATGATAATAAACACAGTACACAATTTATGATTGCGCGTGTTGGAATACAAGCATTGGCAGTACTACTTATTCTATTTGTTATTATTCAAAAAGCTTGGTTCTAATAATAAAACTGCCAACAAGTGTTATAGTATGCAAAGCAATCTTAAAATAGATTGCCATAGGCGATTATTTATAAGCTTTTCAGCGTCACTAATTCTGACAAACTGCTTATATCTAACCACCATAGGTTAATACCCCACTCGTATAATCACCGTCGAATGACAGAGCCAGATTTGCGACTTGTAACATCGCTGATTCTATTTGAGATTCACTTAATTCTGAGAGCGGATGGATATAGGCCGAATATAACACCCCATCACTGACAGCATACCGTGCATCCAGTGAATCATGAAAGTTTGACTCTAACAGAGCATCTAGATGTTGCCGCGTTAGTGTAGCGTACTCTGCCACCGGAGCAATAATACGCATACGATCATGCGTTGTATCTGAGATCAAATACATTGCCACCTCGTTGTAATTAAACTCTACGACACCTCTTTGACCTTCTGACTTGTCAGCCAGACCCTTAACAATTTTCTCTAATGATTCCTGATTCATTAGTGAGCCACTACTATCAATTTCTTTCATAAAATATCTCACCTTTAGAAAAATCTGTAAAAATAGAAATTAACTACTTC
>QILK01000249.1 GCA_003233345.1 Gammaproteobacteria bacterium
TCCGCTGGGCAAGTAGAGAGCAAGTCCGGATCAACAATCGCCACTTTGGGTATCAGTTGTGGATCGCGAAACGACTTTTTGAATCCATCTTTTCCTTGTATGCTTAACACCGCATTTTTTGTCGCTTCACTACCGGTGCCGGCGGTCGTCGGAATGGCAATAAATGGCAGTGCCGGGCCGCCGTATTCAAGTTCAGGGCCAACACCTTCGAGATGATCCATAACAGAATTTCCATGAGGCAGTAAACCGGCGATGGCTTTGGCTGCATCAAGAACACTGCCGCCGCCAAGGCCGACAACGACATCAATTTTCTGTGATTGATATTCGCTTACACTACGGTCAATCAGGTCTGGCGAGGGCTCGTGGGTTACCCGGATGCGTTTATAGTTAAGTGAACTATTTATAAATTCCCAGGCGGTAGATTTTTCAATCGACCCTCCGCCGGTGATAAGCAGTATTTTCTGACCGAATTTATGAATATGATCTGGCAGGCTCTGGATTGCACCGGCGCCGAATTCCAGTTCCGGTAACGGGGCGATATTAAAACTGGGAATGGCTGATAGTTTTTGATTCATAATTGGCTGGTTTCAGTCAGGGAGTAAACCGTTATAACTGACTCCACGACGGGGAGACGCCATCCAGTCAGCGACCGTTTCTTGCCACAGCAGGTAGTGTTGGGTTTCCTTGTGCTTTGCCGCATCGTCGGCGCTCGCATACGCCTCGTATAAAACAAACTGACCAGGATCGTCAGCCAGTTGTAGAACATCAAATCGAAGATTACCCGGTTCTAAAACGGATTGACGATGATTTTTTTCACAGGCCAGTTTAAATTCATCAATATTCTCAGGCTTAACGTAGATATAAACAATAGTCGTGTGCATAGTATATTTATCCGTAGCCCGGACTTCGCGCAGCGAACGCCGGGGAAAAAATAATCTGCTTTAATTCGCATAAAATCTGACAACCTCCCGTCGGAAGCATATGCAGATTTGTTGTTGTGATCATGTTGGTTCCCCGGCGTTCGCTGCGCGAAGTCCGGGCTACTTGTTAGTCTAGCAGAATTTTCTGTGCTGGAAAATAAGCGTTTTCTAGATTCCTTTAAAGGTACGCTAGAGCGACTCTTTTTTTTCTACCAGTAACGGCAGCCACAGCTTGTATTGCGTGACGGCCAATCCTGACATGGTCAATAATGCTCCCGCTATAATCCGAGCACTTAGCGGTTCATTGTTGAGCGTCGCGCCAAGTAACAACGCGGTAATGGGCGTTACCAATGTAATCAATGTCAATGTGCTGGGACCGCTGGCCTTAAGTGCGTAAAAATAGACACTAAAACCAATGCCGGTTCCGAGTATTCCCAAATAAAGTATCGCGCCTATGGCTTTAAGCGGGAATATATCCGGGATTGGGTTGCCAATGATCAGCCAACAAATTAAAAATAATAGTGACACTAAAATCAGTCCACCTGCGGTTATTGATAGTGTCGGTAAATCGCAATGATATTTTTTGGTCACGACAGTGCTGAATGAATATAATAGTCCTGCCGCTAGCAGCGCAAAGAAACCTTTATGCCAGTCTTTATAGTCAGTCAGATCTGTATTAAATACCAACCATAAGCCAAGCAGCGCGATTATAATTCCAGAAATATGTGCCAGTGTCAGACTTTTTTCTTTAAGGATCAATCGTGAAGTGACCGCCGTAAATAGCGGGGTTAATCCAAAGATTACCGCGACTAAGCCGGATGGAATAAACTGTGATCCCCAATAAACACAAGACATGATACTAAAAATACTAAACGCACTAAACGAATAGGCGATGAATGCCTGTTTATTGAGAACCAATTTTTGTCTGGTTAGCATTAATAATATCACGCAAACCAAAGCCCCGGTTATCATACGTAACATGATGCCTAATAAGGGACCGGGACCTTGACTGCTCCATTGAATGGCCAACGGTGTTGTCGACCAGATTAGTAATAATGTGATATAGGCATAAGATATGTGCATGTTAACCTCAAACTGCATGTAAATAAAGCTATCGGACGACTGTTTAATCAGTGTCCGGTGGTTGAATCTTGCGGTGGTTTATTTAATCAGAGAAGCAATTCGACCGGACGTGTTTTGCATCGCACTAGCAGACGCCATGCAAAAACAGCATGCGTGCGAATATAAATACCCGGATGTTTGCGGCAGGTAGCCGATAGGTTTTTGTGAAATAAATATTTTTTCATTTACAATTAGTTTTTGTGTCTTGAAATACAAGTAACGAATACCAGTATCGCCTGTCGATTGTTTTAGTGTCAAGTAAAAAATTATTGCTGATAATGTTTTCTGATATTGGTTGACTCAAGGTTTAAAATATTTAACATAGTGAGCCAGTTCTTTTATTTTTTCGGTTGAAGGCTGGTCGGCATAGCGGATTTGAATATAAAGCTTGGTGATCTTGTCTGCTTCTGTGTGCAAGTCAGCACGTGCTGCGCTAATACGAATAACATAATCTTTTGGACCTTCCCATGGTTCACGAGGCAGGTCGGCGCTGCTTAATTTGCGGCAAAAACGATTATAGATCGCCTGGGATTTTTCTACCCGTTTGAAGCTATCACGATATCGGTAATATAAGGCGATCAGAAGCAGCAGGCCACCGACGATAACGGCCAGGGTGATTGTCTTTGATAACCAGCCAGCACTTAGCAGGCCTAACATCGCCAGCATTTCGTTCTGCAGCGTTTCGCCATAACCCAATACCCACTGGTTCCAGCCATTGCGCATATTGTCCCAGTATAATGCGACCCCGGTAAAGCGACTGTTGGTACTATAGAGTACACCGGTCCAGGCGGAGTCATCGTTTAAGCTGGCTTCAATTCCGCGTTCGATACGGTCAGGAGAGACAGCGGCGGTGGGATCAATCCGACGCCAGCCCTGATTATCGATCCAGACTTCTGCCCAGGCGTGGGCATCGGATTGGCGTACGATAAAATAGTCACCCAGTTTATTATAGACCCCTCCCTGGTAGCCTGTTACCACGCGAGCCGGAATTTTTGCCATACGCATCATAACAACAAAGGCGTTGGCATAGTGCTCGCAGAAACCACGACGTGTTTTAAACATAAATTCATCGACGCTATGTTTTCCCAGTTTAGGGGGTTGCAAAGTATAGATAAATTTATTGTTGCGAAAATATTGCAGCAGGTTATTGACCAGCGATATGTCATTCGGATGTTGGCGGCGAAAATTACTAATAAACGTCGTTGATAGCGGATTATAGCTTTGTGGCAGTTGCAGGTAGCGATTACGTATTTTCCCAGGTAAAGTCTGCCTTGATATGGGTTTATTAGAAGAACTAAGTTGGTATTGAAAACGATTATTGACCGTTTGGAATGCGTAGATAACATGTTCCGATGACATAAAGCCACTATTTGGCCAGCTGACCGGTGTATCTAGCGCCGGTAATAGTTTTGAGTAGTTAGGTTCCAGGGTGATCGTATAAGTAGAAAGCGTACTTTTTGGGTGATGGTACATAATACGGCGCGACAGTTGTCGGTCAACAGTCCAGGCACGACCATTGAAATGACTTAAAACCGGTCCACGCCAATAACGATTTTTAGTTTCCGGTATAGCCGACGTAAATTTTACCCGAAACGCAATTTTATTTGATTTGATTAGTTTGCTAATATCACCCGGTGACATGTTTTCACTTAAGCCGGTTTTGCCATCGGATTCAGATTTTGGAAGTTTCCATAGTGGCCCGGATATCCGTGGAAACAGGACGAACATAACCAGCATAAGCGGAATGGCCTGGGTGATCAACAGTCCTGAAACGCGCATATGCGCGCGAAAACGAATTTCACTTCCCTGGCGGTTGACGGCTATGATTGTTGTGGTAATTAACCATACCACGGTAAACAGATACAGGCTGATTAGTATCGATTGGCTATACAAAAAATTAGTGACAACAACAAAGTAATTTAGATAAAGAAAGAGCAAGGTATCGCGTTTTGTTTTTATTTCGACGAGTTTTAGTGCCAACATTATTAATAACATTGATAAACCGGCTTCGCGACCGATCGTGGACGAATGTGAGAAAAATATCAGTACCACTGAGATTATAATGAGTGACAGCCTGAGGTAAATGCCCGGTGTTGCCAGGCTGTATCTGGAAATAATCAGCCGCCACAGTGCAAACGCGACGATCAATGCAACCAGCAAAGGGGGGACACGGGTAAGATGTGGCAGACTGGAAAACAGAAATGTTAATAATAGCAATCGAGTCGATGACTGGTTGATATAGTATGGGTTAATTTTGTTACTCATAAAATTATCAGGTTAATCATTGCTACCCGGATTGTAGAGTGCCAGTGCTTTCAGGCAATTGTGTCGGTGGCTCTCGCCATTGCCAAAATCAATTTTTTTATCTGGCAGAATAAGACCATACTTAAGATCAGAATCGCTACAGTGTAATACCCATTGTGTTAACCGTGAGACTGCCTGTTCAATGGGTAGGTCGGCGACGCTACTCCAGTTCAGCCAGCGATCCTGTTCATGTCCACTGGCGAATTGCTTGGTCAGTAGCGTATCAGTCATCGGGAATCGCTTCCAAAAAATATGCTTCGGTGAGTCACCTGGTTGATAGTGTCTAAAACCTTGAAAGTCATCAATCGCATCGCTGTTATTGATATTAGCAGCACTGTCACCCATCCAGTCCGGCGCGGGTGCATTGACTTCTGGCGCAGGGTAAACCAGGCATTTCGCGTCTGGGTATAACCATGACCACGCACGTACAATTCCTAATGGATAATCTGTACTGATTCTGAATTTGCCGAGATTAATATACCCCCGTATTTTTGTCGGTACCCTAATGGTGATCTTGCTGGTTTCGTGGGCAAGGACATCCGTCTGCGCTTCACTAAATTCATTTATCGCCGAGATCGAGTATTTCTCTGACGCATTTTTTGTGGAGATATGAAGATAAAATCTTGCCGGTTCGCCACAAAAACTTGGGTTGCTAGCAGTGGCGCGAATAGAAAGTTGAGACAGGTTGGCATTAGAATGAATAATGGAAATGATACCAACGCTAGCCAAAAGAAAGGTAACGGCAAAACCCATATTGTTATTATAGTTGACTGAACCGAACAGCATAATAAACAGCACCAGTCCAAAAAGGCTGCCAAAGGCGCTGGGCATGATGTATATTCGGCGTTTATTGAGGATGATCGGTTGCGATTCCGGACCTTTTAGATGTCGTAATGAAAGATTGTTAGCCCATTTTTTGATAGTAGATGAAAACATCGGATTCCAGCGGGATCATGGTACCGGTACGTTACGAAGTATTTCTTCCGCTTTTTCTTTAGCCTTGTCATGTTGACCGACATGCGAGCTAAATCGGTGAAATATAATCGATGGAAAAACGGCTTGGATATCTTCCGGTAAGGTGTAATCGCGATTTTCTAAAAAGGCCCAGGATTTTGCGCCCTTTAACAGTGCCAGTGATCCGCGAGGTGATAGTCCGCCGTTATTCGATGGGTCGTTTCGTGTTTGGGCAATGATATTTTGCAAATAATCTAGTAATGCGTCGGATACCTGGACTCGATTAACCATGTTTCGAATAGCAATGATCTGTTCGGGTGTTAGTGTACAGCTTAGGTTTTGTATCAGCGAGCGCCGGTCCTCACCCTTGAGCATTTCCCGTTCGGCTTCAAACGATGGATAGTCGAGACTCAGGCACATCATAAAACGATCCAGTTGTGATTCCGGTAGCGGAAATACCCCTATATGACTGATGGGGTTTTGTGTTGCAATTACAAAAAACGGGTGCGGCAGAGGACGGGTTTCACCGTCGACGCTGACCTGGTTTTCTTCCATGCCTTCGAGCAAGGCGCTTTGGGCTTTAGGTGTGGCGCGATTAATTTCGTCTGCCAGAAGTATCTGGGTGAAAATGGGCCCGTGTTGAAAATGAAATTGACCCGATTTTTTATCGTAAATTGACGCGCCGATAACATCGGCCGGTAGCAAGTCGCTAGTAAATTGCACGCGTTTAAAATCGAGGCCAAGAAGATGCGCTAGCGTCCTTGCCAGGGTTGTTTTTCCTACGCCGGGCAGGTCTTCCAGCAATAAATGTCCACCGGCGAGAAGACAGGAAAGCGCCAGCTTTATTTTTGGTTTTTTACCGAGAATTATTTCACCGGCTTGATCAACCATGTGATTTAACAATTTATGGACGGAGAGGTGGTCAAGTCGCATTTCTGTCATTATTTTTTCCAGGGGTCACAATTTTTTGCAGGTTCCATGTTGATATAGCGGCGTAGAGCGTTTAACTCTGAATAAATTATTAACGTCGTGATTTATATTTTAGGTCAATATTCGCTAGAAAAACTTTAAATAGATTGATTAATTGTATTTGCACTGGACTTTTTAACCTAAATCGGAAAATAGTTACCTCCTAGGCTGTATTTTGACTATACTTTTGATTAATAACCACTATTAAAAAGTAAGTAGTGCAATCGCTGGATAATCCTATTATCCATTGTTTTTAGCTTATTATTTTCAACAGGAAATGAGATGACTGATCCGGTGATATTGTTAATCGAAGACAATTCAGATGATCAGATGTTAACACTCAAAGCCTTTCAGAAGGTAGATGGTCCGTACCAGATACATACTGTCAAGGATGGTGTGGAGGCTCTGGATTACTTATTGCGCCAGGGAAAATATAATGATGAGCTTGCGTATCCAAAGCCTGATTTAGTTCTGCTTGACCTGAAGTTGCCCAAATTAAATGGCACCGAAGTTTTAAAGAAGCTCAGGCAAGATGAGAATACTTGGAGCATTCCGGTAGTGGTTTTGACGTCGTCCGTTGAATATAACGACTTGGAAGTTTGTTATCGCCTGAACGGTAATAGCTATATAAGAAAGCCAATCGATTTTAATAAATTTAAAGATGTTATTAAGCAGATCTATACTTACTGGATCGAGTTAAATCAACCAGTTAGGGCGCTAACCAAAGAAAAACATTAGCTTCTCGCTTAATCTTAAGACTTGCGATTGGGACTGATTTGCACTATTAATTAATTAATAATAACGATAAGCAATGTAGGTGGATTTTGCTTCGGTTTAGCATGAGACTATTTCATTGTGATTATCGAATGTTTGGCTCGGGTTGATTGATGATCGTTAATAGAAAAATGTAACTGCATAATGATTGCATTGTATCGATTGCAACAAAGATTCCATTAGATGGGATACTCTTGTATAAGGAAGTTCAAAAACTTGATACAGGAGCGGGGCATTGAAATGGGTAGATCGCTTGTAAAAATCACCAATAACCTGGAACTTGAAAATAGTTATTCAACCCCGGCGAGTGCTTTGCGGTGGGAGTTGGGTCTATGTTTTCGAGAAAGTTTAGTTGATGCTACTCGTGATATTGTGATTTCTAAAATAATCAACGAGAGGGCGAATAGGTGAAATCTGAAAAATCCACTGGATACAACAAGGGATCACCGATTAAAGTTATTATTGTCGAAGACTCTGAGAGTGATGCTATTTTACTGATACATGAGCTTAAACGCGGTGGTTATGCACCTTCATTTGAGTTGGTTGATAGTTACGAAACATTGCAGAAAGCGTTAAAAAAGCAGTCGTGGGATATTGTTATTACCGACCATCGATTGCCCAATTTTAGTTCCCGTGCTGCACTCGAGACCGTACTTGCTCATGGCGAGGACATCCCCGTTATTATTGTATCCGGAAGTATCGGTGACGAATTTGCAGTTGATGCAATGCGTTCAGGTGCCCAGGATTATATTATGAAAGATAATCTTGCCCGACTGGTGCCGGTCATTGAACGTGAGCTACGTGAAAAAGATATTCGCAGTGCCAGACGTCGTGCCGAAGATAAAATTAAGTATATGTCCAACCATGATTCGCTAACGGGTTTGAATAACCGTACCGAATTTGAACACCGGCTACAGTCTGCTCTGGACATGGTCAAGAAAAAAAATGTTGCGCATAGTTTATTATACATCGACCTGGATCAGTTTAAAATAATCAATGATACCTGCGGTCACGCGGCCGGGGATGAGTTTTTAAAGCAAATCACGTACGAACTGCAGAAGTTGATTAGGGAAACCGATACGCTGGCGCGCTTGGGCGGCGATGAATTTGGCATTTTACTCGAATCTTGTCCGCTGGGTCGGGCAACACAAATCGCTAACGAGCTGCTGCGACGGATTAAGGCATTCCGGTTTGCCTGGCATGACAATAGTTTTAATATTAGCGCGAGCATCGGTTTGGTTATGATCTCCGGGTCGCAACGGAGTTACCACGATATTTTAAGTGCCGCAGATATGGCTTGTTATGTGGCCAAAGACTTCGGAAGAAATCGCCTGCATGTCTATAGCAAAGATGATATATCATTAATACAAAAGCATGGTGAAATGAAGTGTGTCGCACTGGTACAAAATGCACTGGAAAAGGATTGCTTTTTTCTGCAGCGGCAAAAAATCATTTCGCTAAATAATGCCGAATCGCAGTTGCCTACTTATGAATTTTTACTCAGATTGCTCGAAGACGATGGTTCAGTAACATTGCCCGGTGTCTTTATTCCTGCTGCAGAGCGTTATAACTTGATGCAGACAATAGACCGTTGGGTGATTGAAAAAGCGATCAGTTTATTAAAAGAAGAAATTGAAAACGGTCGTCCGGCTATTTATTTTATCAACCTATCCGGAAACTCCCTCAGTGATGATTCGATTCCCAGTTTTATACGCGATTGCATCAAGCGAAACCAGGTCCCGCCAGAACTACTTTGCTTTGAAATTACTGAAACCGCAGCGATCTCCAATTTAAATAGCGCGCTAAATTTGATTAACATTATTCGCGATGAAGGATGTGCCTTTGCACTCGATGATTTTGGCGCAGGGTTAAGTTCATTTTCGTATTTAAAAAATCTTAACGTCGATTACTTGAAAATTGATGGTTCATTTATAGTGGGTATTCTTAAGGACCCAATGGATGTCGCGATTGTAGAATCGATCACAAAAATCGGTCACGTTGCCGGGTTAAAGATAATTGCCGAATTTGTGGAATCGGATTCAATTCGTAATAAGTTGACTCAAATGGGTGTAGATTATGGTCAGGGTTACGGTATTGATATTCCCAGTACAATTTAGAATAATCCGTGAGCGATAGCGCAGGTTGTGTTTGCTATCGATTTTAAAGTCAAGGAGAAACAGTAACTCTGGGTTTTGATTTTTTTCGCTTTAGTCGTTTTGGTTTGCACACAAATAGACGCTTCGACTCGATTTTATGATGATTGACCAGCCAGTCTTTAACAACTTTACCCCTTTGATTCGCAATCGCAATTGCATGTTTTTCTTGTTTGAGTTGCTTGATTTCAGCCCGGGAATAGGCAGGGCATAATCGAAGGGTGAGTTTTTTAAATCGATTTAGGTAACGACTAACTTTTTTTAGTTTTCGCTTCGATTTATTTGTCAGTTTTCCTGACGTATTGGTAAAGTATATGGGCCTGAGTCTTAGCCCTATAAAAAGCTTTCTAGCAGTGCTCAGCGCTACTATCGCTTGTCCAACGGGTTGCGCGTATTTTACCGTAAGCTTCAATCCGCGTTTGACACCCGACTCTAGTGCTTTGCTATAACTGATACCCATTTTGAAATCTGGATCGTACAGGTTGCCTTTGTTAGGGATGGTAAATCTTAATTCATTTTTGCTGTTGCCAAGTAGTCGTACCAGGCTATCAATCGGCAGCTTTATTTTAAATATTGGTCCCAGCTTGGTATATTTGCTCAAGCGCAGCCGCCGCAATTTTATGCGATTTTTGCCACTGAGTATTCCATCTTTGATATCAAGGTCGATCGCGGCGTCCAGTTGTCCGGTTTTAAAATCGTAACCATAATATTTTTTGGTATAATTTGAAAAACTTGGCAGGTCAATTTCATTAATATTGCCTTGGAGCTTAAATCTGACCTTGTCAGCAAAGGGTGAAAAACTTCCGCTCAGGTTAAACTTGGTATATTCGTCGGCATTGCCTTTTAGGTGGAACTGAGTCGATTCGTTTGCGTGGTGGTTACTTAAATTCTCCAATGCTAGCGTCGATATATCGATAGTCAAACGAAAGGGTGTTTCAAAGCTGTCGTCATAGATATTTATTTTGTTGTTACCGGTTAAACGGATAGATGCGATTTTTAGCCTGGGCAATTTAACCTTTAGTTTTTTAATCGTCTCCCGGGCCAACTGAATAATTGGCCAGACTTGAATATGATGGTACAAGTGCACGGACGTATCGTTAAACACCAGTTTTTTAATAGATACTCCGTCCTTTTTTGATAATATTATATTGTTAATGCTTATGCCATTGCTAAGTATAAGTTGTTTACGGAAGCGTTTTAAGAGTGACTTGCCATTTTTTTTTGACCCTGGATTCTGTCTATTTAAAGAGTATATTTTTCCTGATTGTATCTGATCGATACTGATGGGTTGCTTGGGTTTTATAGTTAGATTTGTTATCGATAAATTAGACAGGTCTAGCTGATCAAGCTTTTCGGTTTCATTGAGTACCGTTACTCGCGAGAGCGTTGCGGAGCTTTTAGATTTTGCTATTATTTTTTTGCCGGTGTTAGCTATATCTAATTTTGATCGTAGAACAAAATTCTTAGCGGTTAAATGTATGCCGGTGTCGTGAAAATGGATAGATGGGCTGGTATTATGTAGCCGAATATCGGATGTTATTTTGAATTTATTCGCCAGGTGATCGTAAGTTAATTTGCTAGTGTCAGAAAAAATAATTTTGGAATCAGAATAGGAAAATTTCCCGGTTTTTATTTTAGAATTTTTTATTCGCATTTTGCCGATATGGGTAATATTAATTTTACCGCTTTTATTTATAATTAAATCAATGTCGCCGGTGTAATTGAGTAGCGCTTTTAGCTTTTTTAACGACGCGCGGTATTTTGTCGGCACCAACGAACGCACCATGGATACAGGCATGTTTTCCAGTTTTATATCCAACTGCAAGCCAGGTGTTTGCGAAAACAAATCCAGCGTCGATGTCAGAAAAAAAGCGCCACCACTGACCTTACCCTTAATTTGTAGGTGACCCTTTTTATGTTTGGACACGATCGTATTGATCCCGGAAATATCAATGTTACCAATCAAAAATGTCTTTTTTCGTTTTTGGTAGTAGAAGTGAACACGCAAATTCTTGATCGCTGCGAATTTGAGGATAAGTGCGAGCGGGCGTTTTCTTGTGGTGGGTTTATCTGTTTGAATTCGATTGAGTCCGGCAAATCTAAATGTTTTTCCAGTATAGCGTAGATTAGCATCGATCTCTTCGGCACTAAAATCTTCAATCTTAAGTTGACCGGAAAATAACTTGGTCCAGGATATATGTGCTTCAAGTTTTTTTAGACTGAATTCTATCGAGCCGTCTCTAACGATAGTAAGATTGTTAACAATCAATTGGCCGTCAAATGGATTAAAATAGACGTTGTCAATGGCGACTTTTTCTGCACCGAGGTTTTTCAGCGCATTTTCGACCTGTGTGCTTAAGAACCAAGGTAACAGTAAAATTGTTAATACAATCAGTAAAGACAATATTAGACTGGATCGTATCAGTAGTTTGACAATGTTTATTTTAAACAGTTTAATCACATCTATTTAAGTCGCCCCTGATTACTGAAGTTTTATTTTAACCATTTGCGAGTTTGGTGCGCCTTTTAGTTCGCATTCTTTATAGTCAAAATATTTATCATAGCAAATCACAACTTCGCGCAAATAACCTTTGCCGTTTAACCAGACCTTCATATGTGTTTTTTTCAATGTGCCGGCGTTCACTTTGACAAACGATTCGAGAATTTGTTCCACCGTTACCTCATTAGCGTTGAGCTTGCTCATATCCGGTTTTTTAAGCTTAGCCCATAATGTCTCGATTTTATCAAAATATTTTTCCGGTTCATCAAAAGCACACGAGCCGTGTTTAACCCATTGGCTCTGCATCAATTGAGCGCCAGGTACTGTACATACGTGTTTACGTATCAGGCTGTCTGACAGTAACTCTGAGTCTTTACAGCGTCGCGGATGACCAAATTTGTTTGAGGCAATGGATGATTGCGGCCATAACCCATGCACAACAAATTGAAACTGATTGGCAACACATTGAAACGGTGCGCGTTTGCGGCTGCCTGATTTTGAACAGAACTGGGGTGACCAGGATACGGCCAGGGCATAATAGTCGGTTAAGGTATTGGTGTTTTCCCAGTCCTTACGCACGGGTTTAGGTTTTTGTAGCTGATTAATGACGCACTGCCCAGGGCTGCCCTGGGAAAACGAGCGAGATTTTTCACCGCGTTTAGTCGTGGTTTTTGTGCCTGATTTGGAACCGCCTAGTGATCCCAAATCATATGTTCGGGCAATTTTCTTTTTTGGCTGTGGATTTTGCGGTGCTCTTTCACAAGAGACCAATAAAAAGACAAAGGTAAATACGATTAATAAAATACGGTGAATAAACATACATTTTTCCTGAAATTGAATTCGAAAGTGACTACTGCTAGGGAGTTTGCAGATTATACTAGCTACGATTAGGGAAGCAAGAAGTTATAGATAAGCACTAATGGGTTTATTATCATCGTGTTATTCCGAATTTCTATGTTTAATTGAATAGATTTAATTTGAAATTAAATAGTGTTTTTCGGTGCAAACCAGTTAGTGGCAGTGATGCCAACAGGCGAGATTAACGTGTCGACAAAACTAAAATAAATCGACATATACTATTTACATGTCGATGTCATCAACATATCCTTACCACCTGTCGAAATAATAAAGGAATTTATACATGTCATGGTTGCCTGACAAACCTTATAACAGTTTGCCGCGATTGCCGCCTAAAGAAAATCTGGACTCTATAGTTATATTAAAAGCCTGTATTCCAGCGCGTGCAGCATTAGAGGGGCTAAAGCAAGCCGGACAATTGTTGCCAAACCAGGGGTTGCTCATAAACCTGTTACCCTTGCTGGAAGCAAAAGACAGTTCAGAGATCGAAAATATCGTCACCACTACCGACAAGTTATTCCAGTTTGCCTACGAAGACAGCCAGGCTGATCTAATGACAAAAGAGGCGCTTCGCTACCGGACTGCGCTCAATAACGGTTACAAAAAATTGGAAACCAAGCCACTATGCACCAATACCGCGATTGAAATTTGTAGCACCATAAAAGGCACGCAGATGGATGTGCGTAAAGCGTCTGGTACCCTGTTAGCAAATCATCGCACCGGTGAAACGATATACACCCCCCCAGAAGGTGAAAAGGTGTTGCGAAGTTTACTCACTAATTGGGAAGATTATCTTCATCGCGATGATGACATTGATTTTTTGATCAAGATGGCCGTTGCTCACTATCAATTTGAAGCCATTCATCCCTTTCTTGATGGTAACGGTAGAACCGGTCGGGTACTGAATATTTTGTATTTAATCGAAATGGGTTTGCTGACTTTACCTATTTTGTATCTGAGCCGATTTATCGTGCAACACAAGCAGGACTATTATCGTCTTCTCAATGCGGTGACAACCGATGGGAAATGGGAACCGTGGATTTTATATATACTCAAAGGCGTTGAAAACACATCGGTCTGGACGACGCAAAAAATAGCGGCAGTGAGAAAGCTTATTCAAACCAATAAACCGAAGATATACAGCCATGAATTAGTTCAAATCATTTTTGAGCAACCTTATTGTCGAATCGGTAATCTGGTTGAAAATAGTATTGCGCAAAGACAAACGGCCTCAACCTATTTAAAGCA
>QILK01000086.1 GCA_003233345.1 Gammaproteobacteria bacterium
AGCTCAGTCTTGCCAACACCGGTCGGCCCCAGAAAAAGAAATGAACCATTGGGACGATCTGGGTCAGATAAGCCTGCCCGTGATCGGCGAATCGCATTGGCCACAGCAACCACTGCTTCGTCTTGTCCGATAACACGTTTATGAATTTCGGCCTCCATCTGCAGCAGTTTTTCCCGGTCGCTTTCCAGCATTTTATTGACCGGTATCCCGGTCCAGCGTGAAACTATCTCGGCAATTTCTTCTTCGCTAACCGAATTACGCAATAATTTCATTTCTGGCTTTTCGGTATCGGCTGCTTGCTGTAGTTGCTTTTCCAGCTCAGGTATTTTTCCATATTGCAACTCAGACATTCGCGTCAGGTCACTTGCACGTCGGGCATTGTCCAGTTCTATTCGTGCGCGTTCCAACGCTTCTTTTATATGTGCCTCGCCCTGCAGTGAGGCTTTCTCTGCTTTCCAGATTTCCTCCAGATCGCTAAATTCACGGTCGACCGTGGCAATATCTTTATCCAGCTTCTCTAGTCGCAACAAAGATGCTTCATCTGATTCCTTTTTAAGTGCTTCACGTTCTATTTTTAACTGGATTAGCCTGCGTTCCAGTTTATCCATTTCCTCTGGCTTTGAATCAATTTCCATTCTGATTTTACTGGCGGCTTCATCAATCAGATCAATGGCTTTGTCAGGCAATTGTCTGTCTGAGATATACCGATGCGAAAGCACTGCCGCTGAGACGATAGCCGGATCGGTTATATCAACACTATGATGGACTTCATATTTTTCCTTTAAGCCTCGTAAAATCGCAATCGTATCTTCGACACTCGGTTCATCAATCAGTATTTTTTGGAAGCGACGTTCCAGCGCCGCATCTTTTTCTATGTATTGTCGGTATTCATCGAGCGTTGTTGCACCGACACAATGTAATTCGCCGCGCGCCAGCGCCGGTTTTAACATATTACCTGCGTCCATTGATCCTTCTGCTTTTCCGGCACCCACCATGGTGTGCACCTCATCGATAAATAAAATAACCTGGCCGTCTTGCTTGGCAAGATCATTTAATACGGCTTTAAGTCGTTCTTCGAAATCACCCCGGAATTTAGCCCCTGCCAGGAGCGAGCCCATGTCTAGCGATAAAACACGCTTTTTCTTCAACCCTTCCGGTACTTCCTGATTGATAATTCGTTGTGCCAAGCCTTCGATAATCGCTGTTTTACCAACACCCGGCTCGCCTATAAGTACCGGGTTATTTTTGGTTCGCCGCTGCAATACTTGTATAGTACGGCGAATTTCATCATCGCGGCCGATGACCGGGTCGAGCTTGTTTTGCTCAGCACGTTCGGTCAAATCAATGGTATATTTTTGCAGCGCCTGTCTTTGATCTTCGGCATTCGGATCAACAACTTTTTCCCCGCCACGCATCTGTTCGATTGCCGTCTCCAAGACCGCTTCGGTTGCGCCGGCAGCGTTAAGCAGACTGCCAACAGTGCCCTTATCCTTTACCCCAGCAAGTATAAACAGCTCGCTGGAAATATACTTATCTCTTCGTGTTTGTGATAGCTTGTCGCAAACATTAAACAGGCGAATTAAATCATTCGACAGGTGAATATCACCATTAACGCCCTGAATCGTCGGTAATTTATCTAACGCTACACCAAGTTGGGTTCTTAATTGGTTAACATTGACATTGGCGTTCGATAGCAAATGCCGGGTATTCCCGCCTTCCTGATCAAGCAGTGCAAATAAAATATGGATCGGCTCTATAAACTGATGATCTCGACCAATAACCAAACTTTGCGCATCGGCTATGGCTAGTTGAAATTTACTTGTCAGTTTATCCATACGCATGTTCGTTTCCTCGCGTTTAATTTTCTGCTGTTTTACCAGACGACTGTTGCCATAGAGATCAGATCTTATGACAATTGAATAGGAAATTAACCTGTTATTTAGTTGCTAAGTATACTATGAGGGTTTAGAAACGTTATTCAAGTCCGCTTATCGATACTTTTTAATCGTTTTTCCGTAATAAGCTTCAGGATAGGGGTAAAGTTCATCAAGCGGGATACTAACGCCTGATGATTTAACCATGCGTGCATGATAGCGCCGAAATTCTCTGGCATGGGCCAGTCCACACGAATGGGCCAGTCTGTCTGCTTCAAAATTCATCCATTGAGCATAGTTTGCAACCCGCTCCGCTTTAACATCGACAACCAAACCTTTTTGTCTTCTTTTATTATGCGTGGTGACACCCGCAGGACAAGTATCTTGATGGCACTGCTGTGATTGCACACAACCGAGCGCAAACATAAATCCGCGTGCAGACACAACAAAGTTTGCACCCATACACAAGGCCCAAGCTACTTTAGCCGAAGTCACCAGCTTACCAGAGGCAATCACCCGAATACGGTCACGTAGTCCCGCCATGATCAGTGTATCAACCAGAATGGGTAACGATTCTGATAACGGCAGTCCAACATAATCTGCTAACACTTGTGGTGCTGCACCGGTTCCACCATCGCCACCATCCAGCGTAATAAAATCGGGAGCGTGTTTGGAACCTCTTTTTAAAATCGCTTCACACAGGGACTTAATAGGCATGTCGCTACCCAATACCATTTTTATACCAACCGGGCGACCGCTCACCTCGCGTACCCTGCGTATCATATCCAGTAAATCACTATCACTGGCAATATCAAGATGGCGATTTGGGCTATTCGAAATGACGCCCGCTTCTATACCGCGAATCGCCGCGATTTCACTGGTCACCTTTTTTCCGGGTAGCACACCACCGCGACCGGGTTTTGCGCCCTGGGACAACTTGATTTCAAATGCTTTTACATGGGGCGCTATTTCAGACAATCGTTTATCGCATAATTGCCCTTTTTCATCCCTGACACCGTATTTAGCAGTACCGATTTGGAAAATTAAATCACACTCATTTTCCCGATGATACGGCGACAATCCACCTTCACCGGTATTTAGCCAGATACCTGCTTTATGCGCGCCTTTTGACAACGCTTGAATCGCTGGTGCGGAAAGCGCGCCAAAACTCATTCCTGATATATTGACCACATTCTTGGCAATATAAGGATGACTACAATCTGGTCCTATCACGGTCGGCGGTGTCGGTTTGTTATTTTCTTCCAGAACCGGATAGGCAGCATTCACAAAAATAATGGTTCCGGGTTCGCGCAAATCGTTTGTTGACCCAAAGCCAATGGTACCACCAATATTTTTCGCGGTCCGGTATATCCAGTTTCGAGTCGCCCGGTTAAAAGGAATCTCTTCACGATCATTCGCATAAAAGTATTGCCGTAGAAACTCGCCCATGCGTTCAAGAACATAACGCATTCTGCCAATCAGCGGGTAGTTTCGACGTACCGAATGTTCCTTTTGAAAACGGTCGTAGATATACATCAACACAAAACAAACTAACAAGACCAATACACCATATATAAATACGGTAATCAGCCAGTCAAAAATACTTCGTGTATCTAGTTGCACGATGTCGTTCTTATTTCCATAAAAAAATCAGTTTTTTATAAAGGAATCTAGTATATATAAGGATATGCAATCTGTATGCCCAACCCGCAAAGTAGCCCGGACTTCGCATAGCGAACGCCGGGGAACGAATATTGTTTTTCCGCATCGTAGTTAAACACCGACTGCCTTGACCTTACGCTTGTTTTAATTGAATTTTAAACTATTTTTCTTTTTCCCGGCGTTCGCTGCGCGAAGTCCGGGCTACTAATTTTGGTCAATGTAAATAGGCATGTGCTATATAAATAGTGCCTATTCCTGATGCGATTAAAACTAGTTGCTTGACCGTATCAGACATTCTGGAACGCTCGTGTAATCCCGGGATCAGATCAGCCATGGCAATATAGATAAAACTGGATGCGGCGATCGCCAATACATAAGAGATAGCACTCGTCGCCGCTCCGAGACTAAAATAGGCAACCACAGCACCAATAACGGTTGTTAAACTGGCCAGCGTATTAAATAGAAATGCTTTCATCCTTTTCATGCCGCTATTCAACAAAATGGCAAAATCACCGACTTCCTGTGGAATTTCATGGGCCGCCAGGGCAATGGTCGTAACTATTCCTACATGGATACTATTTAGAAATGCCGCCGCAATAACAATTCCGTCAACCAGATTGTGTATACCATCGCCTACCAGTATCAACGTAATCGTCGATTTGTTTTTACCGTCTTTTATCGACTCCTGTGTTGAATGCGCGTGGCAATGATCAGAATGGCAATGTCGCCAGATAACCAGTCGCTCAAGTAGAAAAAAACCAAGTATGCCGCCCAATACCAGCAGAAATACTTTATGTATACTCAACGCGGGGACGGCAACCGGTATGGTTTTTTGCAAACCATAAACCATATTTTCGGTAATTGATAACAACTCGCTACCCGGTTGCGGCGGCATTTGCAGCGGCTCTACTGCGTGCGGAAGCAACGCAAGAAAGGCCGCGCCCAGTAACGCGCCGATTGCAAAACTGACCAGATGAGGCACCAAGCGTGTTCGCAATGACTCGTTTAACAGTAAAAAAACCGATGCCGCAATCGCACTGAGTGCACCGCCGATCAGGCTAAACAATACGATCCAGACTAACAGATCCATTTAGATTCCTTACTCAATTCAGCTCATCCAAACCAGGGTAGCCATACGTCCGGTTATTTTGTCACGACGAAATGAATAATACGTTTTATCATTTGCAACAGTGCAATCAGACCCGCCATAGACTTCACTAACACCCAACTGCTTTAGTATTTGCCTGGCTAATCGATAAATATCAGCAAGCCATTTTCCAGAATTTTTTTTAATAAATGCTTTTTGATGCTCAGCGTTAGCCGTGGTAAATGCTGTATAAACATCCTCGCCGACCTCAAAGTGTTTTGGCCCGATCGCCGGACCCAGCCATGCCACCGTATTTTCAGTACCCACTTGCGCCACACCTTGTTCTAAAATACCCGATGCCAATCCACGCCAACCAGCATGAACAGCCGCAACTCTGCTTTTTTCACGGTTATACAAGGTCACCGGGAGACAATCTGCTGTCATCACCACGCAAACCTGACCCGTCTCTGCGGTATAACAACCATCCGCCTTGGTGCCGATATTATCGCGACAGGCACGTATAATTTCTACACTGTGCGTCTGATCCAGCCAACAGGGTTCTGATTCCAGTTTTAAAAGCGACAATAGCTTACTTCGATTTTTTTCTACATCTTTAGCACTGTCGCCAACATGATAGGCCAAATTCAGACTATCGTAAGGGGGTTGACTATATCCACCCAATCGCGTGGTTACCAGAGCATGCACATTGTCTGGTACCGGCCAATCTGCTTTTATAAAACATCGAGACACAAGATTTTCTATTAGCCTTCCGCATTGACGATTGTATTTTTTTGCTCCGGCAATACAATGCTGTCAGGGGCATCTTTAAAATAGCTGTTAAAAACTTCCCGAGAGTTAATTGAAACGCCATCAATAAAATACCAACTATCGTCACTGTTGTATTTAATTGCAATTAGATAGTTCTCAGACACAACTTTCGACAACCGGTATTTGATCACCATCTTTATGGGTACAAAGACCAGCGACTTGCCACCGAAATTATAGACCGCCGTTGGATTTTTTATAATATATTCTTCGTATACCAAACCGTGTGAAATTATATTCTTCATGATTTTTTCGGTATTCTCAATCAATACCTTGCGCTTTAATCCTAATGTTTTTAGCACTTTTGATGGAAATTTATTGATAATATATTTATAATTTTTTTTAAGAACCGCATCTCGAATTTTATTCGCTTCCATGACAACTTCCACCGCCATGGATTTTTCAATCGGTTTTGCATAGGTCGCTGACAGTATCGAAAACAATACAATAAGCAGTAAAAATCTTGCCATCATAGTATTCCTGTATAACTCATATTCTATTTAAAATTAAAAATTCTCTAAATTTAGAAATTATATGAAATATAATTATCCTGAGCCGGTACGGATAATTTTAATCGTTTACAGGCTGCCTTGAATATCTGATAGGCATAGCCCAATAAGCTTTCCTGTAAAAAAAATCCTTCATAATCGCCATCCATCGAATATTTTTGATTTTCACCTTTGGTAACATGTTTAACCGTTAATTTAAAATTAGTGGTATTAAAATCAATATTGATCGGTAGCTCCGGAAATTCCTGGCGAAACATCCGTTTTAATCTTACGGCAACCTGCTCGATCACCAAACATTTGTTGGTGACCAGATCGAGACCTGAATCAATATCAACAAAATGGGGCGTACCAAGCGTTTTAACCGCTTCTATAATCGTTCTTATAAAATACAGGTTTAACCAATACGCATCGGATGTGGCGGTTTCTCTTGGGCCGGCATTAAACATTTGAATTTTATTACCGCGACTATTGGTATATCGCTGAGTATAATAATTTAGCCCGGCAACACCGGAATGTGAAGATTCATTTAGTTGAAAATAAACCAGTTGGTACTCTTTTTCCCGGTTAACCTGCTGACATTTTTCCTGCAAGCTGGTCTTGGCCCATTCATCGCTGCCTTTGTAGGGGCCGGTTTCTTTAACCAGCACAGCGCTTCCATATTGTTCCAGTCTGCGGTTTCGTTCTTCAATACGATAATAATAATACTCGAGGAAATTTTTGGCTCGTGTTTGTGGGTCTTTTGCAATAAATTCCAGTGAGATCATGACTTCAAATAGCTGGCAGGCAATATGCAGTGCATCCTGCCCATACCCGGAGTTAATTAGAGTTTTGACGACTTTTGCTGATTTTATTGCCTTTATAAACAGCAATATGGTTGCAGAATGAGGTACTTCAGACATTTCACGCAAGTCCAGACCCAACAATCTTTGATCGACTTCGTCAATTAAACGGGTCAATAGCTTATTATGTTCTAAAAAATCTCTTTCCAGTGTTTCGATAGTATTCATAGGGTCGAATTGCCTGCCTCGCAACGGATTAGATACAGAGCAAATTTGACCATAATATCAGATAGATATATAAACTGCCGCAATTATAAGGAATTTTTTTACCGCCGGTATAATTCAATGAATTTGCACATGATTTTTTCGCTATACCGGTCTTTTTTTACTACCCGGGTTATTGCCACCCAGGCGCTCAATAATCCGATCAGCAACCCTGAACGAATTGGCATAGATAGTCCAGGTATAGGGCACACTACCCCCTGTCGGCATAAAACTGCCATCGGTTACATAGAGATTTTCCGCATCGTGAACTTGACAATCCGGGTTGAGTACGGATGTTTTTGGGTCTTTTCCAAATCGGCATCCGCCAGCCACCAGGTTCACAGGAGGAGCGCCACTAGCATGAAAACGTAAATTGATAGCGCCCATTTTCTCCAAAACCTGCACCCCATGCTTGGCCAAGTACTTTGCCACATCGACATCATGTTCATGATGGCCGATGCGCACCTTTGATACTGGATCACCCCACTTATCTTTAACTTTTTTATCCAGTGACACAAAGCAGTTATCATTAGGTAGCCAGTCACAAAATACTTCAAAGGTAACGTATTGCGCGTGCCGAAATTCCTCAACAAGGTTTTTTTTCAGCTCAGCTCCCCACATTAACTTATCATCATTATCCGTCTTATAAAGCAGTGCCCTCTCAATCCCGTTAGGATGACTGATAACAAAATCGATGGTGCCGCCTTTAATTCGACCGCCCAATTTTTTATCATTGATAACATACCAGTCCTGCAATCCTCTGTTTAGAAATGGTCCCATCTGCTTGATTTTATTTACTTCGGCAGTGGTATAATTTTTATATAAAAAATCGCCTGTTCCTGATGCGCTTCCGGCAAATAACAGATTCTGACCTAACTGCCCACTATTATTCCCCAAGCCTTGTTTGTGTTTAGGGCCCTTTGAAAACAGTAACAAACGCGACGTTTCGATCGCCTGACAGGCGACAACAAATATTTTTGCAATCGCTTTTTGTTTTTTACCCGCCTTATCAAAATACTCAGCAGCAACCACTTTTCCACTATTATCAGATACTAACTTATGTACTTTTGAATTAGCCAATATCGTACAGCGACCGTTATCCGTTGCCCGTCCGAGTAACGCTGCCCTGGAACTGCCTTTTGCCCCTGTTGAGCAACCATAATAAGCACAATACCCGGAATATTCACAACTCCGACGCTTGCCTGAGGGCTTTGACAATACTGCCCGCGGCATCGGTACAGGATGCAGTTTCATTTTTGTACAAACTTTATCAAACGTAGCAGAGAAAAAATGCTCGTGGGTAGGCGGATAGGGAAAATCTTTTGTCGAACGCGGTTCAGCATTGGGGTGCTTTATTACTTTGCCCGATATCCCCACCTCGACTTCGGCTTTGGCATAATAAGGTTCCAGGTCATTATAGCTAATCGGCCAATCGGCGATATTAGCGCCTTTAATGGGACCAAACTCCGAGAGCAATTTAAAATCCACCGGCTTTAATCGCCAGAAAAAACCGCTCATAAAATTCGATGAGCCACCGACACAATTACCATTCCAAAAATTTTGACCCCCTTTTTCTGTTGAGCTGGCGACCCACTTATTATTTTTTTTGTCACTGTCATCCTGATAATCCTCGATGACGTGCTTCTCGTCTTTTAGAGAGGGCTTATAAGCATCACGCTGACTTGATGCCAGTTCATCCTTAAAAAAATCTTTTTCAGTAAACCAGGGTCCTTTTTCCAGGACCAACACCTGATAACCCGCTTCCGATAACGCTAACGCAACCGGTCCGCCGCCGGCGCCACTGCCAATAACACATACATCATACTCTTTGTTCATGTCAGTAAAAAATACCTTTTATTTTTTGGCGGCCGTGGGAAACCGGGAGAATGGTCTAGCCATTTCCAACCTATACCATCGGGGTTGCCACCGTATACCGGATCTGCCAGAAGTGCTTCAAATAAAAAATCCATCAAGGTTGCTATCCACCTTCTACCCGCCTTACTTTTTTCTATTTTCCGCAACGCTTTTTCTCTATCACTGTTTGATAAACCGCTAAACGGTTTTTTATATTCGGTCACACTAAACTGGTTTAACCACTTAACACCCTTTTCAACAAATTGCCTTTGCGATTTTTCAATATCGGGCGCCTGCAATGCAAGAAACAGATATTCCGTTGCCTTGATTTGCTTTGCGCCGGGAGAATCATCTTTACTGTCAGTCGGCGGCGGAAATAAGTGGTTATACACCACTTCAATCGTAAGCCATGGCTCAGACGTTAATATTTTATCGGATTTCTTTGAATTGAGCGTTGATTTTTGTGCTGCTTCAAGCCATGACGGTAATAAAAACGCTGCACCTGCTAATCCCGTCGTCCCGAGTAGAAATTGCCTTCGGCTGACGGCAAAATTCGGATTTGCATCAATTTCCCGTTGAAGGGCCTTATCCCATGATTGTAATATCAATGACATGATCACCTGAACCCATTGTTATTCTCTTTTGTATGACAACAGCAGATCATTATAGTTCGTTGCGCGGTTTACTCAACGATTATTTTTGCTGAAAATTCATAATATTGGGTGGTGGTAGCTGTAAATAGTAGCCCTGATCCAAAAGACAGTTAAGCACCTTATCTGGATCGGCATTGGCAAGCGTCATGCCTGTGTAAATGTTTAATTTTATCACAAACACTAGCTCGCCCAATAGATCAAGCAGCTTGTCAGGGACCTTTGAAAAATTATTTCTATTATCGATATACAGATATCGACCATCCTGGCGAACGGGTCTGTAGATGTAACAATCCACTGCTTAGCTCCCAAAATAGTTGAAGATAGTAAAAGGTGGTTGACGTTTGTTGCCGTATAACTAATAGCGGCAAGCACTATTCTAAACCAGATAAATTATTACTGGCAATCACTATTTGATTTTTGCAGAAATAGACAGACTGGAATTAACGATATTGACTTTCGACCAGATCCATTATACTTTCCACCGATAATACGTTTTCGATGTCAAGCAATGTCACCATCTCTTTCTCAACGATACCGATGCCACGGGTATAACCGCTATCTAACTCGACAGAAAATTCTGGACGCAATTCGATATCGCCCAAGGACAACTCGACAACGCGCTCTATAGACTCCACTAAAAAACCAAGCCGTAATTCTCTTCCCCTATACACACAATCAATGATGACGATGCTAGACCGAGCATCAGGTTGACTTTTTGGCCGGGAGAAAAGGCTGGCAATATCAATAACCGCTATCATATTTCCCCGAAGATAGACGACTCCATGGATACAACTGGGTGTCATCGGTACCTTCAGCACTCGCCCATATTCAATAATTTCACTTATCGAGTCAACTTCGACACCATATTTTCGCGAAGCAATTCCGAATACTATATAATTATTATTCTGCCTGCGCTGACTGATTTCCTGATCGTCGATATTCGACTGACCCGTTTTTTTGGGATTTATGTTGACACTCATATGCTGATATCGTCCTGTTAATGTATTCGGTAGTCGTCATTATCCTGAGTAGTCGATTTGAATTTACGCTCTTCTTTGGCACATTTACTTTGAATTAAACCGGGAATATCCAGTACCATCGCTAATTCTTGCGAACCAATCACAGCCGCCCCGCTAAAACCTCTTACTTTTTGCAATATATCACCCAATGGTTTAATCACTGCCTGA
Source organism: Gammaproteobacteria bacterium (assembly GCA_003233345.1). Taxonomy (GTDB): domain Bacteria; phylum Pseudomonadota; class Gammaproteobacteria; order SZUA-21; family SZUA-21; genus SZUA-21. The sequence continues at coordinate 10,695 of QILK01000086.1, forward strand.
TATTCGCCCTTAAAATCGTCTACCAGCAAACCGGCTTTATCCCGACCGTATTTAACGATCAAAATATTTTTCTGCCTTACACTTTTTTCTGGTGCTTGAAATAAATCAGACAAATTGATCAACGGCAGTACTTCGCCCTCAAACCTAATGGCTTTCTGTTCAATAAATTCGACTTTAGTCTTTTCATTAATCTCTATATAATCAAGAACCATATTCAACGGTATGGCATATAAGTGTTTGTCCACGTCTACTAAAAAACTGTCAAGTATTGCAGCAGCGACCGGGAGTTTTATGACAAAGGTCGTACCACTTCCTTTTTCGCTGAACACCGCGACTGATCCACCCAGTGTTTCTATTGCAGTCTTTACAAAATCGATTCCGTCACGCCTACCGCTTATTCTCGTCGACTTATCATCCATCGAAAATGCTGGTTTAAATATTAATTGAAATAACTCACTTTCTGATAATTTTTGATTTTTGTCAATTAACCCCAATATAACGGCTCTATCTCTGATTTTATTTTTATCTAGTCCGACACCATCATCGGCAACTTCAATGACAATAGATTTTGATTCGTGGTAGGCCTTAACATTGATTACGCCATTTTCCGCTTTACCGCGCTTTAGCCTTTCAGCGACACACTCGATACCATGATCAATGGCGTGACGGAAAATAGCTAATAAAGGGTCAGTGATTTTTTCAGCTAACGATTTATCCAACTCAGCATCACCCCCGCCAATCGTCAGACTGATTTTTTTTCCACGCTTCTGCCCACCATCGCTAACAACCCGTCGATAACGCCTGAACACATCGCCAATGCGGATTAGCCGCAACGTTAACGCCGTTTCACGCAATTCTTCCACCAGACGGCTCATCATGGCACTACTTTCATTTAACCGGGCGTTATCGACCTGTGATATTAATAATTTATTTTTAGCAGAGCTAATAACCAACTCGCCCATCAAGTCGATCAACTTGTCTAACTTCGACGTTTCCAGTTGTTGGCGTTCTATATTTTCAGTTAGCGGGGCATCCGCTTTAGGCTGGGTAGAATAATTTTTTTCTTCACTCGCAGATAGTAACGATAACGCATGCACAACCTGCAATTGATCTGGCAACAGTGTTTTGCTAGTTAACAAAAAACTTTCCACCTCTTCCCATTCAGCACGTCTCGTCTTCAGTAGTAATGCGTATTCCGATAATGGTGCCGCTGGCTCAATAGTTTCCAAAGTACAATCGTCCAACAACAACTCAAACGCTTTACTAATCTCGTCAGCACTAGTATTAGGTGTGCACGTTAATTCCAAACCGAAATAACATAATTCCGGTTCCATCGTTAATCCCTCAGGCGCGGCGCTTGTTATCAGCTTGACAGACAAAATCTGGTTCGATTCTCTTAGCGATTGCAAACAACATAAAGGATTCAAACCATACTTGAAAATCTGGCGGTCAAAACGTATCGACACATATAAATGATCGCACCCAGAACACTCCTGACGCCGGGCACCAATGTCGACAGAACTAGATACATCAACAGAAGTTTTAGAACCGCGATCCTCTACAACCACATCGCTACTAGTCAATAAAATAAATTCCTTGATCAATGCATTGCGACCAATAACCCGAAAATCCTTGTCATTCTCTACGCAGATTTTTTGCACCTGCATAATTAACTGCATCGCAGACAAGTCAATAGACTCCATTTTATCAAGGTCAAAAATAACCGAAGTTAATCCGGATAAATTATTCTCAAAATCGGATGTTAAAATTGAATGGAATTCTCTTGCCGCATAGATATCCAGATCACCGATCACGGCAATCGTGCAAATACCCGCTGGTGTCATAGACGTTGTTATTTTCATATTAGGTCTTCCCTGAATCTATAAAATGAATTACCAGGGTCACATATCGATACTAGTGATAGAGCAAGTATCAAGCCAATAGGCCAAGACGCTTCTAAGCGCTTGCCAGATCGATAAAAATAGTTTAGATGGGCTACTGATAATTTAATTGATATTCAGATGGTTATTATTTTTCCAGGATTTCGCACAGGGATACCGTAAGGACAACTAAGTTTAACGTCCCTTTATTTGTTTTTTCTTCTAACCTCCTTCAATAGGCGCAAGCAAATTAGCCTGCGCATCCTCAAGGTTATTTCTAACAGTATTAGTATTGGGATGATTGTCTCCCAAACGAAGTTTGAATATTTTTAAAGCACACTTGTAGTACTCAATAGCCTTGTCGTACTCGCCCTTGCTTTGCCAGGCTAACCCAAGGTTGTTTCTGCAGGTTGCGACTTGAGCGTCTTCGCTATCCTGCTTTATATAAATCGCTAGTGCTTCCTCAATACACTCAATCGCATCATCAGGCTGGGCAAGCGTTTCATACACGTTCCCCAGGTTAACTAAATAAGATGCTAAAACAGTTTCAGCGTTCGTGGGTTTGACCAATTCAATGGCTTGTCGATACGAATCAGCAGCCTCTTGATAGTGTAATTCCAACAACGCCACCTCGGCCGCTTTGCTCTCAGACATCGCGGCTGATAGCCGTCGGGTTTTGGTATTTTGTTCCTGGGCTTCGATTGCTTTAATATCGATTCGGCTGGCTTCTCTTAACCGCTCTCTGGCTTTATCTAAGTCAAGTACTTCTAATGCCTGTTCGGCTTCCTGACGCAAAGCTTTCACTTTGGGATCATCAGAACTAAGCTCGGCCAATGATTTCTTTAACGCTTTGTAATGCTGCGCTAATTCTAGTAACTCGGGAACCAGCATTTCCAACGGAATGGGCTTTTTTTCAAGGATTACCAGAAACGCTTGAATAGCGCCCTGAGTTATCCCCAACTCCTTTGCCATTACCAAATTTAGCGCAT
>QILK01000173.1 GCA_003233345.1 Gammaproteobacteria bacterium
CGCGAAGTCCGGGCTACATGGCCTATGACTGGTAATTCAATGGAAGCCCCTCAACCGGCAGTCAGAAGCTTTTTCCAGGACAGTTACAACGGTACGTTGTTGGCCTGGAAAAAATCTTGTGGCTGGCGGTGATAAGAGGGGCGCTGTTTAAAAGCATAACCACCCCAAGTTAATTTACCCCCGGCCCGTTTTGCGCACCCAGAAACTCGGCGAGCATAAAATATGTAGCCCGGACTTCGCGCAGCGAACGCCGGGGAAACGTACAGGATGACAATAGTAAAGCAGGATATGCCAGAGCGTCCTCTGACAAAGGGATATAGGATTTTAGTTGTATTTAAGAAGGCGATTCTTTTCCCCGGCGTTCGCTACGCGAAGTCCGGGCTACAAGACCTATAAGAGGGGCGCTGTTTAAAAGCATAACCATCCTAAGTTAATTTACCCGACCCACTTTGCAAGCCCAGGGGATAGCCTAGGGTTTACCGATTATATCCAGCACACTCATATTAGTCTGGGCGCGCATGACCACGGCATAACTGAGTTTATCAAACGCTTTAAAGACCATAATGATGCCAGCCTTGCTTTCGGGGAGGGTAATGCCGCCTATTTTTTTCTTCACACTGTCTTTTATTTTTTTCCCCTTTTGGTAGACACCTAGTACATGGCCGACTTCAATACCGTCACGGCTACCGCGGTTTATCACCACCACCTGGTGCTGACCGATTTGCGAGACACCGTCCATCACCGAGATGATTCGTCCCTTGACACTATTTTTTGGCGCGTGGGGAACAAAGCTTTGATTGGTGATATGTTGATTGGATGGGAAAACACGGTCACCAATCAGCACTTCTCGTGTGCTTTTTGTCAGGTAGTGAGTTGAGACCTTTTTGCTAAAGGCCTGCATTTTACTATCGCCAATGAACTTGGCTTCATATCCAAGTATTTCTTTGGTTTTCGGGTCTTTATATACTTTACCGCCGCGCATAATAATAAAATACTTGTGCGTGTCTTTTTTGATGCCACGTACATAGATGACGTCGCCTGCACCGGCCATAATGCGCCCTTCCTGAGTATGGACAACATAAGGGGCTTTTTTTAACTCACGCTTTGAGACAATTCGGTTTTTAGTTAAAAAGGGCAATATTGCATTCATGGGAATGGTAGGAATTGGGCGGTCAAACGGAATTTCATGTCCCTGTGGCGACAATTTTACCATCGGTGCGCCGCGTCGGCTGATAGTCAGTTGCGGTTTACCATCGATATAGACCAACCGGATCAGGTTACCTGGGTAGATCAGGTGAGGGTTTGAAATCTGTGAATTTGCATTCCATACATTAGGCCATAACCAAGGGTTTTTTAGAAATTTAGAGGATATACCCCACAAAGTATCGCCAATCTGGACACGGTATTCCTGGGGGTGATTGGATTTTAGCTCGATCTTTTTATCCGTATGACCGGCTTTGGTATTTTCTTCGGTCGCGTGCTCTTCGTCAGCAATCACTGAGCCGGAGGCCAAAAGAGCCAGACAGAAAAATCTGGCAAACAATTCGAATTTCAATTTAGACATATCCTCTATCCCTTTAATTTAGATCGCATGCATTTCTGTTTCATCCCGCAGGAATGTAGTACAATTAGTCTTACTATGGCTATATTAGATATACTGCATTTTCCTGACCCCCGTTTACGTACCCAGGCCAAGCCCGTTGAGCGTGTCGATAATAATATCCGCACATTAGTTAGCAATATGCTCGAAACCATGTATAACGCACCTGGAATCGGGTTGGCGGCGACACAGGTCAACACTCATAAACGGATCGTCGTAATAGATATATCGGAAGATCATAGCCAACCATTAGTACTAATTAATCCTGAAATATTAGATCGGCAAGGTGCAGAGGAAACTGAAGAGGGATGCTTGTCAGTTCCAGGAATATATGAAGTCGTGCAAAGAGCTGAAATAATCCAGATTAAAACTCTGGATTTAGATGGCCAGGAAAAGGAAATGGAAGTGGATGGTTTGCTGGCAGTGTGTATACAACATGAGTTGGATCATCTTGAAGGCAAACTGTTTGTCGATTATCTTTCCCGTCTCAAGCAAGGGCGGATCAGGAAAAAGCTGGAAAAACGAGCCAAATTGGTCATGTAGGCCAGTCATTACTTAATGTTACCACGGATAGTTTCAATGTATATTTATATACCATGCCTGTAAATATTGTCTTTGCCGGAACACCGGCGTTTTCTATTCCCTCACTGCAGGCACTGGTCAATTCAAAGCACACTATTTCCTGTGTTTTAACTCAGCCAGACCGTCGGGCAGGCCGCGGTCGTAAAATACAGCAAAGTCCAATTAAAAAACAGGCACTTTTGTCCGGGTTGCCGGTACGGCAGCCAGAAACCTTAAAAGATGAAGAGACTCAAGCTTACCTGAAATCATTGGCGCCAGATTTGATGATCGTGATCGCCTATGGATTGATTTTGCCGCAACCCATTTTAGATATTCCGCAGTTGGGTTGTATTAATCTGCATGCCTCCATTTTACCTCGCTGGCGTGGCGCCGCACCGATTCAAAGAGCAATTTTGTCAGGTGACCAAGAGTCTGGAATAACGGTAATGCAAATGGATGCTGGCCTTGATACCGGTGATATGTTGTCGATTAGCACCTGTGCAATTGCAGCCACACAGACGGGAGGCGAGTTGCACGATACTTTGTCCGAATTGGGAGCCAACGTTTTAGTTGATGTCGTATCCGGGTTGGAAGCAGGTGCTGTCACTGCGGAGCCACAAGACGATGCATTAGCCTGTTATGCTCACAAAATTGAAAAAGCGGAAGCTCAGATTAATTGGCGAGATAGTGCTATAGAGATCGACCGTTTGGTTCGGGCGTTTAATCCATGGCCGGTAGCCTGGACTGTCTATGGCGACAAAAAATTAAGAATCTGGCAAGCGCGTATTGTTGATAGTCATCATTCAGCAGCAGTTGGTACTGTGATTGGCGCGGACAAACACGGAATACTTGTTGCCACTGGCGCAGGTGTTATCAGTGCGCAGACGGTTCAATTGCCTGGTGGTAAACCCATGCCTGCACACGCGTTTGTCAATGCCCATCAAATCGAAGGCTATTGTTTTGCCAGTCTATGAAACCATCGCAAAAAAAAATGGACACTGATGCCCGTGTGATTTCTCAACAGGTGTTATTGTCAATATTAAAACACCATCATTCCTTGACGCCGGAACAGTTAAAACCGCTAGAGAAGCTTGATGATCCACGCGACCGTCGTTGGGCTCGAGAAATAATTTATGGTGTCATGCGCTGGCGGGTGAGACTGGACGCGATCATTTCGAGGCTCCTCAATAAACCCATAAAAGCAAAAGACCAGGATGTGCATATTGCTATTTTAATGGGTTTGTATCAGTTGATTTATATGCGAACCCCAGATCATGCGGCGGTATCGGTGGTGGTCAATCTGGTAAAACGCTCTGGAAAACCATGGGCAACAGGCTTGGTCAATGCCAGTTTGCGCAGGTTTATTAGAGAGCAGGATAAGCTGTCAGCGCTGGTGGACCAAAATGATGCGGTAAGATTGTCCCACCCGGATTGGTTGTTTAGTGAATTTAAGAAAAACTGGCCACAGCAGGCAGAGCTGATAATGAAAAATAATAATACCCGTGCACCGATGACGCTAAGGGTTAATAAAAATTTATCTGCGCGGAACGAATATTCACTACAGTTAACAAAAAAGAGTATTGCCCATACCTGTTCCGAGCTTCAACCCGATGCCATTACACTTGAGCAACCGATGGAATCAAAATTATTACCCGGCTATGACGCGGGCGTCGTGTCGGTGCAAGATAGCGCAGCCCAATGTGCAGCGGCGCTATTATGTCTGCGCAAAGGCAACAAGGTTCTGGATGCGTGTGCGGCGCCGGGTGGAAAAAGTGCACATATACTTGAATCCTGCTCCGATCTTGAGTCTTTAACCGTACTGGATATCGACCCGGTTAGGGTTGAATCTATAAAGAAAAATATGCAACGTCTACGGCTCCCTGCAGCGAATATAAAGTTGGAATATAAAGTCATGGATGCCCTGTTCAGTGGCAAAGCGTTAGCAACGCAGCGCTTTGACCGTATTTTGCTCGATGCGCCCTGTTCTGCGACTGGGGTAATAAGAAGGCATCCGGATATCAAGTTTTTTAGGCGACCTGCTGATATTGAAAAATTGCTTGCGTTGCAGTACCAATTATTGACGACCCTGTGGTCTTTATTAGCGCCGAAGGGTATTTTGCTCTATGCAACCTGTTCTATTTTTAATACTGAAAACAGTCAGCAAATACAGCAATTTTTAGCGGCGAACGATAATGCCCGGGAGCTGCCTTTCGATATGCCATGGGCGTTAAAAATGCCGGTGGGTTGTCAGATTTTACCTGGGAATGACCTCAACACTGTTAATGCAGATGGGTTTTATTATGCCAGAATACAACGTGTAAATTGAAAAATTATGCAAATTCTATATTATTAATATAATGACAACCTATAATGTTAATTGCAGATATTTCATACGACTGATGTACATGCTTGTTGTCAGTGGCGTGATTGTCTGTGGCCAGGCATTTGCTGGTCAATTAAGTTGTCCACCAATAGGGGATAGCAGGCAAGGTAAGTATTTTGAAGTATGTGCTGTCAACAGCCGGACGTTAGGCGGCGTTTATTATCTCGATATACAAGTCTATTATGGTTTAAGTGATACTTCAAATAATGCCCTAAAGAGTGGTGTTCCGATTACGTTTTCAATTCAAATAGAGGTGATACGCAATCGAAATTGGATGTGGGACGAAACGATCGCGTCACTTAATCAAAAATTCCGGCTACAGTATCACGCATTGACCCGTAAATATGTTGTCACCAATTTAAATAGCAAAGCCCGATTGAATTATCCTGATAAGAGATCGGCAATAGCAGCCATTAGCCAATTAAATCATTTGCCTGTCATTGATAAAAAATTAATTCTTGGGTCTGAATCCTATTATGGACGTGTGCGATCGAGATTGGTGGTCGCCGACTTGCCCTCGCCGCTCAGGCTTTGGGCTTATCTGTCCTCTGATTGGCGCTTAAAAAGCGAGTGGTATCAATGGCCACTATAAACCGTAAGAAGCACCTTGCGGGACTATTACCGGTCATCATATTATTTTTGGTGATACTGGTATCGTTATATTTGCTAAACCAAAGTGCGACTAATCTAAGTGAGTCGTTTACCAGCGTGGAGAAGATTGATGATCTGTTTACGCGTATGGTGCTTATTAATATTTTTGCGCTAATTACGCTGCTTGCGTTGATTGGTGCCAATCTTTATCGTTTGCTTAGGCGCTATCGAAAGAAAGCGCCCGGCTCCCGATTGACCATGCGCATGTTTCTCATGTTTGTTTTGTTATCGGTAATACCGGTAACCGTGGTGTTTTATTTTTCCTTGCAGTTAATTAATCGGGATATTGACAAGCAATCAACGGATTTAATCGAGACGGCAGGTAAGAAAGCCAGAATATTAAGTGATATGTCGCTTGGGCTGCTGCAACGTGAATTGCTTAAACATACCAAAAAAATTGCGGCTGCCTTAAGCAATGTGCAGCCACTGGTGATGTCTTTAAAAATTGCTGAACTGCGTGATGCCAGTAGTGCCTATGAGCTGACGGTTATACGCGGTAGCACTATTATCGCTTTTAGCCGGGAAAATGAAGATGCAAAACCACAGCAACCCTCTAAGCATGTTCTGCTGGCCTTAAAAAAGAACCGCTCCTATGTTACGATGGAATCGGGGCCAGAATCAGGTTTTTATATAAAAATTGCAGTCCCCATCCCGGACTCGACCCGATCGCCGGTACTAAGTGGTTTTGCTGAGCAACGTTATTTATATGCGTCGTATCCAACATCAAAACGGGTAAAAGAACTGACCGAAAGTATCGGCAAGGCACTAGATTCGTATGCCCGGCGTGGGTATCTCCGGCAATATTTAAAACGCAGTTTCATACTGGTACTGACGCTGGTATTGCTGGTTAGCTTATTAGCCGCAGTCTGGGCAGCCTTTTTCTCAACGCGCCGTCTTGTCGCGCCAATCACTGAGCTTGCCGAGGGAACCAAAGAAATCGCCGCTGGAAATTACAGTAAAAAAATTCCGGAAACCACTTATGATGAACTGGGTTTCCTGGTGCAATCTTTTAACGATATGACCACCAAGCTTGCGGTGACCAGCGAGGCGGCGAAAACCAGTCAACAGCAGGTTGAAGAACAACGTGCCTATCTGCAGGCAGTTTTATCGAATTTGTCCTCCGGTGTCATTGCTTTGGATCAATTAAATACGATCAAAATTGTCAATGCCCAATGTAGCCAGATTTTAAAAGTCAATTTGGACAGCTATATTAATGGCTCGCTGCCGTCGATCGCAAAATCGTATGAGTACTTAAAGCGTTTTGTCACCACGGTCATGGCGCACGGTACCGAAGGCGAGATGGAGTGGACCGAAGAAATCACATTGTTTTCTAAAGCCGGTCGCCAGGTATTGTTATTAAGAGGAACCTCCTTGTTGGACGACGAAGCTAACTGGAGTGGCTATATTGTTGTATTTGATGATATTACTGCCTTGTTGCAAGCGCAACGGGATTCTGCCTGGAGCGAAGTGGCTAGACGCATGGCGCATGAAATAAAAAATCCACTGACCCCTATTCAGTTGTCAGCGGATCGCTTGCGGCGGAGATATTTGAGTACGATGTCGACAGAAGAGGCGGACTTACTCGATCGTTCCACCAATACCATTATTCAGCAGGTAGAAACCCTGAAGTCTATGGTCAATGAGTTTTCAGAATATGCCCGCGCGCCAAAAATTCAACTTTCAAAATTCAGTTTAAATTTACTGATACAGGAAGTTGTGGAGTTCCAGGTCGGCGGTGTTGGTAATATTAAACTCAACCTTAAGCTGGACAAGGCATTGCCAATGTTTGAAGCTGATATTAGCCGTATGCGCCAATTGCTGAATAATGTAATATTAAACGCTTTGGAAGCCATGGAAGATAAAGCCGAAAAACAGCTGGATATTTACTCATGTTATATACCGGATTCGTCGCGACAAGCGATCGAGATAGGCATTCGCGATTACGGTGATGGTTTTTCTGAAGAATTCGAGGGCGAACACTTTGAGCCCTATTTTACCACCAAGCCCAAAGGGACTGGGTTGGGATTGGCGATCGTAAAACGTATAGTAGATGAACACAATGGTATTGTATGGATAAAAAATGAGTCGCCAAAGGGTGCCAAAATGACTATCCAATTACCGATAGCCTACTATGATAAGTCAGTATCAAATGAAATGCAGAAGCAATTGCAAAGTTAAGGTTAACAGGACGTAAGTTTATGGCGCAACAACATATATTGGTCGTGGATGATGAACCGGATATTCGTCGGCTATTAAAGGAAATTCTTGACGAAGAAGGGTTTAGTGTGTCCGTCGCCGAGAATGGCGAGGCTGCCCGAAACGAACTACAGACCAGCCAGCCAGATCTGGTTTTGCTGGATATATGGATGCCGGATATAGATGGGGTCAGTCTGTTAAAAGAATGGTCTGCGAGTGGTGAATTACCGTTTCCTGTGATTATGATTTCAGGCCACGGTACCGTGGAAACGGCGGTAGAAGCGACGCGGCTTGGTGCTTTCGATTTTATCGAAAAACCGCTGTCATTGGCCAAGTTATTATCGATTGTAGAACGGGCATTGGAGGCGAATAAGCTTAAGCACGAAAACACGCAATCTCGCCCGGGGTCGGAGGATACTTTCGAGCCTGTTGGTAAAAGCAAGGATTTTCAGGAAGTTCGGGACCAGGCGCAACATATTGCCAGTTTTGATTCGTGGATTTTGATTTCTGGCGAATCCGGTAGTGGTAAAAAAACGTTTGCACGATATATTCATAACCAGAGTAATCGTAAATCGGCGTCGTTCATAGAAATACAGTCAAGTTTGGTTACTGCTGATAATGCAATGGCTGAATTATTTGGTCAGGAAGAAGACGGTGTTGTTTATTCAGGAAAGCTAGAGCAGGCTCAGGGTGGCACGCTTTTTTTGCGAGATGTCGCAGAAATGGACTATAACGTACAGACACGATTGTCGAGCGTGCTTGAAAGCCGCTCATTTATTAGAGTGGGTGGCGTGGAGCCTATCGCGCTTGATGTCAGAATTATTGCCTCCAGTAATCAAAATCTGGAAAGATTGATTGAAAATGGGAAATTTCATAACGAATTGTTTTATGAATTGAATGTAGTTCCTTTTAAAGTACCCAGTTTACGCGAGCATTGTGAGGATGTTCCAGAGTTGCTTCAGTATTATGTGGATTATTATGTGAATAAAGAGCATTTATCTTACCGTCACTTTAATGTTGCTGCGCAAAATAGATTAAGAAACTATTTGTGGCCTGGAAATATTCTCGAGTTGCAAAATATGGTTCAGCGACTATTAATTTTAGGAGGAAGTGAGGAGGTGAGTTTGCTCGAAGTAGAACAGACGTTGGAATCAGGCGGCGAGGAGCCGGTACCCGTAGCAACCGTCGGTTCGAATATATTGGAGCTACCCTTACGCGAAGCGCGTGAGCAGTTTGAAAGAGAATATTTACAGAAACAGTTGCAAGTATGTGGTAGTGTCGGGGAACTCGCCAAGATTGTGGGTATGGAAAGAACCAATTTATACCGAAAGCTCCGGTCTCTAGGCATAGATGTTAAACAGAAATAGTGATTATCCAAAAACAATCAAGCAAACATAGCTTATAAGATCTAACAATGAAAATTATTATTCTAGGGTCAGGACAAGTTGGCGCATCAGTCGCGAATAATCTTTCACATGAAGAAAATGATGTTACGCTGGTCGACTCCAATCCGCGTGTACTACAAGAACTGCAGGACCGGCTGGACTTACGTACGGTTGTTGGATCCGCCTCGTCGCCAGAGGTCTTAAAACGCGCTGGTGCGGAAGATGCTGATATGGTTATCGCTGTTACCAATAGTGATGAGATCAATATGGTTGCCTGTCAGGTAGCCTACACTTTATTCCACACACCGACAAAAATCGCCCGTATTCGCGGGCTTGATTACCTAAAGCATAAAAAACTGTTTACACAGGAAGCGTTACCAATCGATGTCATTATCAGTCCTGAGCAGTTGGTAACAACCTATGTGCAACGTTTAATTGAATATCCAAGTGCACTACAAGTGTTGGATTTTGCCGGTGGCCTGGTCAGGTTAGTCGCTGTTAAAGCTTATTACGGTGGCCCGCTTGTTGGCCACGAATTGAGGACTTTGCGCGAACACATACCCCGCTCACAAACGCGGATAGCGGCTATTTTCCGCCGTGGCAGAGCGATTATTCCCAACGGTGATACGATAATCGAAGCAGATGATGAAGTATTTTTTATTGCTGCCAAAGAGAACATCCGCGCGGTTATGCGTGAGTTACGCAAACTCGATAAGCCCATAAAACGGGTGATGCTAGCGGGTGGCGGCAACATTGGTAAACGTCTGGCGCAGGCGCTGGAAAATCAGTACCAGGTCAAAATTATCGATCGCAATGTGGAAAGAACCCGGGAAATTTCTGAAGAACTTGATCACTCCATCGTTTTATTAGGCGATGCCTCGGATGAGGAATTGTTACTGGAAGAGAATATTGAAAATACGGATGTGTTTTGCGCGATTACCAATGATGATGAGGCTAATATCGTTTCGTCGATGTTAGCCAAACGACTGGGTGCCCGAAAAGTGATGACCTTGATTAATCGTCCCGCTTATGTCGACCTGGTGCAGAGCAGTATTATCGATATCGCCATCTCGCCACAGCAAACGACGATTGGCAGTTTGCTAGCCCATGTCTGGCGAGGTGATGTTGTGGTTGTGCATTCATTAAGACGAGGAACAGCCGAGGCTATCGAGGCCATTGCCCATGGTGATCAATCCTCGTCTAAAGTGGTTGGCCGCAGTATCGAGCAAATCAAGCTGCCTAAAGGCACTATCATTGGTGCAATCGTGCGCGGACAGGAGGTTATTATTGCTCACCATGATACGGTTATCCAGGCAGACGATCATGTCATTATGTTTTTGATCGATAAATCAAAAATACGTGATGTTGAAAAACTTTTCCAAGTTGGTATTACCTTTATTTAGCCGCCCCTTTATGCACTATAGAATAATACTAAAAATTGTCGGCGTATTTCTTATGCTGTTTAGTGTCATTATGTTACCACCCGCCGTGGTCGCACTTTTTTACAAAGATGGTGGTTTTCAGGCCTTTATTTATTCCTTTCTGGCGACATTGATCTCAGGATTTATTCTTTGGTTGGCTTGCCGAAAAACTAAATCGCCATTGCGTACGCGCGATGGTTTTCTTGTGGTCGTCCTGTTCTGGACGGTGCTGGGACTGTTTGGTGCATTGCCGTTTATTTTAGAAAGCGGCATTAATATATCGATTACCAATGCAGTCTTTGAGTCAGTGTCCGGGTTGACAACCACGGGTGCTACCGTCATTAAGGATATTGAGCACCTGCCGCATTCCATCCTTATTTACCGGCAGCTCATGCAATGGATTGGCGGGATGGGTATTATTGTCTTGGCGGTTGCAGTGTTACCGATGTTAGGGGTTGGTGGCATGCAGTTATATCGCGCGGAAACGCCGGGGCCTATCAAGGATACCAAGCTGACACCACGCATTGCGGAAACGGCTAAGGCCCTATGGTACATCTATTTAGGGCTCACCATTGCTTGTGCTATTGCCTACGGGTTGGCAGGCATGTCTACCTTTGACGCGATTTCGCATAGTTTTTCCACTATCGCCATTGGTGGATTTTCCACACATAATGCCAGTATGGGTCATTTTAATCCGCTGGTAGAAGTGGTCGCCGTTTTTTTTATGCTACTGGCCGGCATTAATTTTGCGCTACACTTTAGCGCCTGGCGAGGTAAAAGCATACGCGTGTATACGCTTGATCCGGAAGTGCGGATGTACTTGTTTGTGCTCGGTGTCGCTGCATTGATTACCACGGTATATTTATATACTTCAGGTTATCACTCAACATTACTGTCTGCGGTACATCATGGTATTTTTCAGACAGTTTCAATTGGTACTACCGCGGGTTTTACCACCGATGATTATTCAAAGTGGCCAAGTTTTTTACCCGTTATGCTGTTGTTTATCAGTTTTATTGGTGGCTGTGCTGGTTCCACGGGTGGCGGTATCAAGGTAATACGTTTTATGCTGTTGATCAAGCAGGGTATGCGAGAAATCATTCGCCTGGTACATCCAAACGCTGCGGTGCCGATCAAAGTCGGCAACAATCCCATGTCAAGTCGAATCATGGAAGCGGTTTGGGGTTTCTTTGCCGCCTATGTTGCTGCGTTCAGCGTAATACTATTGATATTAATGGCGACCGGCCTTGATCAGACAACCGCATTTTCGGCCGTTGCGGCGTGCATGAATAATCTGGGGCCGGGCCTAGGTTCTGTTACTGCAAACTATGATGGCATTAACGATATCGCCAAATGGGTGCTTGCGTTTGCCATGCTACTGGGTCGACTGGAGGTATTCACCCTGATTGTAATATTAACGCCGGTCTTTTGGAAACGCTAGCAGACTGCCCAATTAACATTTTAATTAACCAAGGAAAAATTTAATTATGTTTGAAAAATTAATTGGACAGGTGAAAAAATTGGAACGATTTATTTTTTCACCTGTAGCATCGTATGAATGAAGAGTCTATGCGACTTAAGTGGAATAGTCGTTACCAAAATGAGTCAGCACCCGGGCCGACTTGTGCGATGCTTAAAGAATATGTTTTTTTATTGCCAGAGAGTGGCATGGCTTTGGATCTGGCTTGTGGTCTTGGTGGTAACGCGGTCTTGCTGGCTAATCATGGTTTGCAAACCAGCGCTTGGGATATCTCGGATGTAGCGATAAGCAAACTTGCCGATTATGCGCAAGCATCTGGCCTGGTGCTTAAAGCTGAAGTTAAAGCGATTACACCAACAATGTTTGCCCAAGTAAAATTTGATGTAATCGTTATCCACAGATTTCTCCAGCGTGAGCTTTTTCCTGCCGTTATCGCGGCGCTTGCGGAGGGTGGTCTGCTCTTCTGTCAAACTTTTACAATGGAATCAGTCTCTGAATGTGTGCCTGGAAACCCCGCCTTTAAATTAGAAGTTAATGAATTGCTGGTGTTATGTGCAGAATTAAATATTAGGGTTTTTGAGGACTTAGGGAAAACAGGCGATATTACCCTCGGTCTGCGTAATGAAAGCTTTTTAATCGGTCAAAAAAATGGTAAAAATAGCCCAAATAGGCACGAATCCTGAGATATTTACCAGCCAGGAGGTAGGCGATGTTAAAGATTATTTTTGCGCTATTTTTTACCCTGCTGACAACGAATGTTAATGCTGATTATTATGGTTGCTTGGGCATGTTATATACCGGCGAAGAACTCGCTGATATGGATGACCAGCAATTAAAAAAAACTTTTTGTCGTATCGGTAATTTGCGGCATATGACAGAGGCGCGCGGAATAGGGGTTTCTTATGACTACTATAAATGTCAGCTCGCGCAGTCAAAGATAAAAGAGTTGTTACGGATTGTAGATGTTAAATGTGAAGGGCCAAAAAAAACGCTTTAGTACCATGCTCATTATCCGCACCGGCTTATCTCAATTACATTCTCTTAGCAGGGATAGTTGGTTAAAAATAGTTCCCGGCGCGGTTGATTTAAGCGAGACTGAATTTTCCCGTCTGTGGAATTCACATCCACATACGATTGACCAGATCACAATGTTTGGAAAACGAGTAAACGTACCTCGTTATCAGTGCCTCTATGGCGCTGATATAGAATATAAATACAGTGGCTCGAGCTTACATTCAAAACCGATTAGTTCGCCAGTGATCGCAGCGCTAATGCATGGCATTAATAAACGTGAACCGGCCTTTACTTATAACGCGGTATTGGTCAACTGGTACCGTGATGGCAGCCATTATGTTGGTGCTCATAGTGATGATGAAAACACTCTGGTCGCGGACGCACCTATTTATAGCTTTAGCTTTGGTGCCAAGCGTTTATTTAGAGTAACGAGTCGCGATGGTAATAAAAAATTTGATTATTTGCTTGATGACGGTACGCTGGTGATTATGGGAGGTAAAATGCAGCAAGAGTTTAAACACGCAATCATAAAAACGGCGCGCCCTGTGGGTAAACGCATTAACTTAACGCTGCGGGCTTTTAAATAGTATTTTATGCTGAGCATTATCCTCTGCGGATACTGTACGAGTTAATGGTAATAACCATTCTAAAACTAGTTGGATACCCCCTTTTTCAACTTTATCTCTAAATATTCCTGTGCCATGACCGATATATCTATTATCAGTGACGGGATTGAATTTAGCAGTAATTCCAGGGAATGATCACAAGCAGGAGAGCTATTATGTCTAGAGAAAATCGTCAGCGTCTAACCGCTAGTGCCGTGTTTACCTTATTTGTCACTATCGGGTTTTTGGTTACCCATATGATAATTACCCTTTCTTAATTGCCTTTATCACAGTCGCTAGCAGATTACACACCCACCTATGCAGGTGGTTGCTTGTGTGCAATTGCAGCTACACCTGATAGAATTAAGTCATACTATCAGGGGTAAGCAGCCAGCTTGGTGGCTGGTGTTAATGGCTTGTGAAAAAACACGATAATATTGTTCGCGCTGAAAACCGTACCGAAACTTACCGTCCAAGGTTTAAATCCGCCTATTTATGGCCTAAATATTGGCCGATTTGGTTGGGTTTTTTGTTTTTGTGGGTTTTGATGTGGATGCCTTGGTGGGTGCGTTCGGCGATAAGTTACCCTCTCGGTTGGCTTGCTTACTGGCAAAGTAAAAAACGAAGAAATATTGCTGATATTAATCTAAAGCGCTGTTTTCCAACGATGGATGTAAAGCAGCGTGTTCGAATTTCGAAACAACATTTTTATTATAAAATACGAACTGCCCTGGACTTAGGTTTACTGTGTTGGGCCAGTGAGTCACGATTGCGCCGATTGATCACGATCGAAGGCGAAGCGCATATTAAAAATCCTATTGAAAACAATCAGGCGGTTATTTGGTTGACCTGTCATGCGCTACCACTGGAATTTGGTGCTACCCGTATCAGTTTGGATTATTCCGGGGTAGGCCTGGTCAAGGCGGCTAAAAATCCACTGGTTGATTGGATATTACAGCGCACCCGCACCCGCTTTAATGCTGTACTCTATACCCGTGATCAAGGACTGAGACCAATTGTGAAAGCGGTTAAAGACGGCATAATGTTTTATTATTTGCCGGACGAGGATCTGGGTGGCCCTGCATCTGTCTTTGCGCCCTTTTTTGCGGAGTCGGCGTCAACCTTATCGATTTTGGGGCGTCTGTCGACTATTGCTAAAGCCGAGGTTGTGCCGTCGATTACTTTTTATAAACCAGGTACGGGCAAATATATATTAAGATTTTACCCAGTGCTCGAAGATTTTCCAATGGCCAGCCGCGAGCAGGATGCGCTAAGGATGAATCAGGAATTGGAAAAATTAATTAGTGTGCAACTGCCTCAATATATGTGGGGCATGAAGATTTTTAAAAACAGAGCGGAAGGCCAGGCAGATCTTTATTAATCAATAAAGATGCTACGAATAATATTTTTTCCCGTCTGGCTGGTACTTGAATTTTTTGTATCCCCACTGGTATTGACTAGGGAGTGCGCGGATACTTTTTTCCAG
Source organism: Gammaproteobacteria bacterium (assembly GCA_003233345.1). GTDB lineage: Bacteria > Pseudomonadota > Gammaproteobacteria > SZUA-21 > SZUA-21 > SZUA-21. Next base: position 14,783 of record QILK01000173.1, read on the forward strand.
TATTCGATTTAATTCAGTCGCCGCAACGACTGGGTCGTCACTATGAATATCGCCCTCCAATAGTGTGATATTGATTTCGTAGCCTTTGCCGTTGCTAAGGCGGCTTGCATAGACATATAAAGGCACCGCATTTGTTTGCTTGATTAGTCGCAATACCAGTGGCGCGGTATTGCAGGGAATATTAAAAAGCGGCGCAAAAATGCCTTTGCCGGGGCCCGGGTTCTGGTCAGGTAACATGCCGACCGCGCCGCCTTGCTTGAGTATTTTATACAGTTTTTTAACGCCGGATGCGCTTGTTGGTGCCAGTTGGCTGCCTAGTTGCGTGCGCGCGCGAAGAATGGTTTTGTCCAGTCCCTTGAGGCGAGACGGTCTATACATGCAGGTAAAATCACCTTTTTTTGCCATATAATAGTTAATCATTTCCCAGCAACCCAGGTGTGGGGTGATGATCAATATTCCCTTTTGCGCTTTTTTAGCAGTATCGATTAAATGGCCGTTGTTAACATTTTTAATGAGTTTGAGAGTCTTTTCTGGTTTCCAATACCACATGGCTCCCATTTCTGCAAAAGTTTTTCCGGTTTCGATCAAGCTTTGGCGAACCAGTTTCTGTTGCTCAATCATTGATAATTGCGGGAAACATAGCGCAATATTGGTAATTGTTATTTTTTTATGTTGATTAGGCAGTCGGTAGCTTAAGCGGCCAATACCGGCACCGATATGATGGGCGACAGAAAGCGGAAGCCATGAGCATAATTTTAGGATTGACTTAATGACCAAGAGTGTCAAAATTTATTTCCATTTAAATTATCTATGCCGATAGTGGGTCAGTTTCAAAAGAATCGTCAAAACAATAACATAAAAATTGAGTGTTTCAAGTGACGTAAAGCATAGGTTTTCACTCTTTGATTATCTTGAAGTGGAAATACTGTTGGTAATATTATCAATAATGGGTCCCAATAAGTCGTTTTGTTTTAATAGACTATCAAAATCGTATAGTTTTTGATCGAGCAAGTGCGATGGTACAACAGTTTGCAGTGCTGTAAATATAC
>QILK01000269.1 GCA_003233345.1 Gammaproteobacteria bacterium
ACTGTAGCAATCGGTGTGCGGGTAAATAATTTTGTGCGCTAGTCCAGCCATAGGTCATAGGATCGTCTGGATGTTTATCTGCATAGTCAAACAGAGCTTTGGTGATGCGGATAGATAAGGTAGCATCCAGTCTTCCGGTTTTAGCAAACACCCAACCTGGGAATAGCCGGGTGCTGGCCTTGAATGGGAAGTTAGCGTGATTGACAGGATTCAGTATTCGTATTTGCTTAAAATCTATTTTTTTAGCCTGCGCCAGTTGCTCGAGAACCCCGGATTGAACAACGCCTGCATCGTATTGGCCACTGATGACGTCGAATACGATATTATTCTGGATGCGTTCAGATGCCAGTAATTTTAAATCAGAATAGGGATCCAAGCCGACACGTTTTAATGGTTCAAGCTGTATCCACCAACTGGCTGTTTTGTTTACGCCAAATGCAAGATAACGTTTGCCAGACAAATCAGTGAGCTTATAGATCTCTTTATGCGACGCACGGGTAAAAAAAACAATACTTTGATATGCCAGCGAATAGCCGAGTCGGCGCTCCATATGACTGGCAATGGCGGAAATATCAAAACGGTATTGTAGTTTTGCGAAGCTGATAGGATCGACGATTAGCAGGTCGAGCTGTTTTTTCTCAATGGCTTGGGCAAGTGCCGGCAGACTGGGGTAGCGTGTTAGCTTGAAGTTTTGTGTGGATGATATAGTGTTTAAGTAGTCAACACTTTTTTTCCAATAACGATAAGATTTTTGCTGGTCCTGAGTATACAAACCAATCACTTTTGTGTTCATGTCTATGGATAGGGAAATTTGGCTGGTAAAGGTTATAAGAAGGAATAGTAAAGAAATGATCAGCTTGTGCATGTTTTGTGGTTTTTAAGTTACAGTGAAGCGACAGTGGTTGATCAACGCCTGGATAAACTAAAGTGTTACAAGTATGGCAGATAAGTCAGCAAATGCAATTTTGGTGGTGCTATAAAAGATTGAGTTATATCTGGTATAGTTGTTAACAGGTTATTTAATCATCTCATATAGGCAGCTTTGAAAACCAGCAATGGCAAATACGACATCGATCAAGAAAAGTTTGTTGGTCAATTTTTTGTTGATCATTGTATTGTTGAGCAGTGCCATTACGGCTGTGACTTTCCTGGGAAATCAGCACGCCGTAAAGAGCTTGTCAAAATCGCTTATTTCTACCGGTATCGATAATACCGAAAGTAAATTAAGGCATTTTTTCCGCCCAGCTATTCGGGAGCTATTACTGGCAAGGCAATGGGGTATGAATGGGATTCTTAACGCAGATAAAAAGCCAAAATATCTGAGAAATATTTTGGCACCCATTATCGAACAATACAGCCAGGTATCATCGTTGATGGTGGCCAATACTCAGGGTCACGAGTTTATGTTACTAAAAAAGGGCTCGACCTGGCTAAATCGCATTACCAAAAAAGATGTCTGGAAAAATATTGTGACCTGGTATTGGTGGGAGAATAAAGACACACCAAAAAGGCGGCGGGAAAAATTTGACTATGATCCAAGGAGTCGGCCGTGGTTCAAGGGTGCCATCGCCTTGTTTAAAAGCAATGCGAAAACCGCAACGGTTAAACTGTCTGAGGGAGAGAAATATCTGTTTTGGACAGAGCCGTATATTTTTAGGACCTCGTCTGAACCGGGTTTAACCGCCGCTGTCGCGTTTAATATTGGTGATGACGTGACTCAGGTTATCGGCTTTGATATATTATTAACTGATATTTCCCAATTTACCACCAGCTTGAAACTGGGTGGAAATGGTAAAGTGGCCGTGTTAACAGATGATCTTAAAATAATCGGGCTACCTCAGGGCAGTGAATACTCAACACTTGCACTGCAACGAAAAAATTTACTTAAGACGCCCGAGCAATTGGATAATCCGCTAATTGCTGATGCGTTTAGTGCTTTTTATAAAGCACAAAATAATAATGATCCCTATATTGGGCCATTTAGATTCAAAAGCCAAAAAAAGGTTTGGATTGGCGAGTTTCGCCATTTCAGCTTATCTGCTCAGAGAAGTCTTTGGATTGCGGCTATGTCGCCGGAAGAAGATATTTTAGGCAATTTATGGCAACTTAGAATCTGGATTATTGTCGTCACCTTAACCGTGATGGCAATTGCCATTTTTCGCGCATTTGTTCTGGCAAGAGGTTACAGTGCGCCGATTGAAATATTGGCCCAACAAAGTGAGCGCATCAGTCGTGGATTACTCTATGAAGGGGATATGGTTCAGTCTTCTATACAAGAAGTACAAAGGCTGGCACAGGCGCATGAGAAAATGCGGGTTGCACTTACTTCTTTGATTAAACTCGAAAGCGATTTACAACTGGCTCGCCAGATCCAGCAGAATACATTCCCCGACAGGTTGCCGAGCATCACGGGGTTTGATATTGATACCTGGAGCCAGCCAGCGGATGAAACCGGTGGTGATACCTATGATGTTATCGGTTATGATCGGAATAAAGACAATGGCAATATTGTATTAAACGAGGAGGACCCGGAATTTGCGGTATTATTAATGGCAGATGCAACCGGGCATGGAATCGGAGCCGCATTATCTGCTAATGAAGTTAGAGCAATGTTACGTATGGCCGTTCGTGCTGGAGAGTCATTGGAAAATATTGCCCGTCATATTAACGATCAATTATGTCAGGATCTACATGCGGGTAGATTTATAACCTGCTGGCTTGGAGTTATCGATGCTAGCCATTCGATGCTTTCTAGTTTTAGTGCCGGGCAGGCACCGCTATTGTTATATCGCGCCGATAAAAATCTCGTTTATGAAGTGCCTGCCGATACCTACCCATTTGGTATTAACAATAATTTACCCATTCAGTTACCGGAACCGATTTTAATGAAACCGGGTGATATTATGGCAATTATGTCGGATGGAATATTTGATACGTTTAATGACAAGAAAGATCACTTTGGCCCGGAAAGGGTAAAGGAAATTTTGGTAACCTATAAACGTGCGACTTGCAGTGAAATCATTGTGCGCTTGCGCGCTTTACTTGATGAATTTACTGGCGATGTTCCCGCCAGTGACGATCAGACAGTTATTCTGATCAGAAAAACCTGACTAATTATACTATAATAATCAATAGTGAAAGGAAACCTTCGAGTGAAAAAATTGGATAAAGACCAGAAAATAGCGTTGGAAGTATTGCGCCTATCGCCCGAATCGATCATTGTTATTTCGAATGACAATAAAATTGTTTCGTTTAATATCGTTGCGGAAAAGACATTTCTATATTCTTCTGAAGAAGTGTGTGGTGAGGATCTTTCAGTGCTTTTGCCCGAATTCTATCGGAAAGCACACAATCAGGAAATAGAAAATTTTCGCAAAAGTGAAACCGTGACAAAGACAATGAATAAACGCGGTAAAATATATGGGAGGCGAAAAGATGGCGAGGTTTTCCCCGCAGAAGCCTCCATCTCTGTCGTTAATGTTGATGGTGTACAGTATTGTGTCGCCGTATTAAGAGACATAACGAAGCGGTTGGCAAAAGAAAAGGAACTAAAAAAAGCAATCGATGACTTTAAGTTGTTAGTGAAATCTGCCGGCGAGGGGATATTCAGTATCGATCTGGACGGTAACTGTTTATTCGTTAATCCGTATGCACTTGACGTTCTTGGTTATCAGTCGGAGTCAGAACTGGTTGGTGTCGATATATATACAACCATACATTATCATGACAATAATCAGAATGAAATTAGCAAAGATGATTGCACTATTCTAAAAACGTTAAAAACCGGTCTTGGTCAGCACGTAACTGAAGAACTATTCCGGTGTAGTGATGGCAGTGCGATTGATGTTGAGTATCGCGTAAGCCCCATTAGTGAAGACGGACAAGTGGTGGGGGCGGTGATAACATTTAGTGATATTACTGAGCGTTTGCAGTTATATAAACGGCTGGAATATATTGCCCAACATGATCATTTGACCAACCTGCCCAATCGAATGCTGTTTACAGACCGGTTGACTTCAGCGGCGGCCAGAGCAAAAAGATTTGGATCCGAGTTTGCTATTTTGTATATGGATCTTAATGGATTCAAGGAAATTAATGACCAATTTGACCATGCAACCGGGGATAAGATGCTGGTCGCCGTAGCCTCGGCTATGTCCAAGAGTATTCGTGAAACAGATACGATTGCACGGATTGGCGGGGATGAGTTTGCTGTTATCGCGGAGCAAGTAGACGGGGTAAAAGGCTTAAGGCAAATCGCAGAAAAGCTTTATGACGCAGTGGGTTCCTGTAGTGTTATGGTCGACAGTCAACCCTGTAATATCAGCACCAGTATTGGAATAGCGATTTATCCAGAAGATGCGCCAACGACTGATTTACTATTAAAAAAAGCTGACGCGGCAATGTATGCAGCCAAACACGGAAGTGAGTCTATTGTTTTTGCGTTTAAGTAAGCAGTGTTAAGCCAGTGAAACAGATAACGTTTCAGGCCTTGACGGAAACGGAATTTCCACCGGGTTGTGAGTTGTTTTTACCTTCGTCATTATAGGTATTCGCTGCGACTGGTTCACCAAGAAGGATCGACAGTAATTGGGAGGCGCGTTGATGACTCGCTTCCACCAATGCACCATTGCGAATGTTGAACTCACGGCATTGTTTTAGTTTATCTTTTAATAAAGTCCATTTTTTTATCATATTTTTTGATACAGAACATTCTTGCAAACAAGATTCCATACCCGCTGTGTCAGAACTGAATCCATGTTGCTCTAACAGCTTGCGTTGAGATGTGGAGAGTGTTTCCAGATGTTGTATCGCTTCCTGCTTGGCCAATACCACTTTATCGAGTTCGTTTACATCTTTGGCCACGCAATGTTTTTCTCTGTCCAGTAGATTGAGGAGCTGCTCGAGTTGCTCCAGTTCCTGGTCAAATAACGATTCCAGCTGGGTGCTTATGGCGTGGTTGCTAGTCATGGTTAGTTGCTAGTGCGCTCGTTTGTTAAGGCAGCAGTGATTCAAGCTGAGTCAGTTTTTTGGCAATGCTCTCAGCGTCTACTTGATATTCGCCGCTGTTTATCGCCTTTTTGAGTGCCTCAACCCGCTCCTGGTCTACTTCGGGTATGTCATCAATGCGTTTTTCCAATGCCGCAATTTGCTTGGCATTTTCTGTCAACTTAACCGAATCGGTAGCCGGTGCACTATTCGTCTGACTTTCACCAGTCTTCTTAGCATCGACTTTATCCTGGCTATCAGCCTTGTTAGTATTGATTGGGTTGTGTATCGCATTATTAGGTACACCATTTATTTCGTTAGCCATCAGAACTCCCGTGATGTTTTTACAGAGATATCATCATTCATTTTAGGTGATAATTTCCCATCTAACCGCAAAATATCTAAATCCTGTATCACGCTATTAATTAAAGCAAGAATCTTGCCGCTAGAGGTCAATTTTGACCACACCAGGGCGAATAATGATCCCTTCTACAATGCGTTTTGAAGATAAGTTTTTAACCCGGATAAATTTCCCCTTGGTACCTGAGCTAAGCGCTGTTCCGGACATGCGCACGGAAATACCGCCGGTTTCCGCTATCAGTATCACTGTCTGGCCGCGTCTTACCCACTTAGGTTCATTGAGTAATTGCGGGTGCAAGACTGAGCCAGAGAAAATAACCTGCCTGGCTATTTTTCCGATTAACTGTTTTGGATCCGAATAATAGCCATAGCCTAAATGGGATATTTGTCGTCGTTCGGTTTGCAAATCCCCAGCTTCCAGTATCCGTCCTCTGGGGACGGTGTTTTTTAATAGTACTATATTAGTATAAAAGCTAATTTTATTGGCAACATAAATTTTCCAGTTGGCTTCCCCGGTACATCTAATCACCACAGTGACAAAGCCGGATCGGTTAGAGGACGAGTGTAAATAGGTTTCCAGTGGAGTCGTGCATTGCTTTAAATAAAGTCGCGGGTCGATAGAGCCAATCTGGATTGAGAAATTTTTAAGTTTTTTGCCTTTCGCATAGCCCGTTAGAAAACTTTTTATCACTTTTTTAATATCATCGTGTGGCTGATAGGCAACCGGGGCTTCAGCCGGATAACATGCCCAGGAAAATAGCACAAGCAACAGAATGGATATTCGCGATTTCATTGTTTCCTTGGTGGTTGAACAGCACTACTTAATATGAAGACTGCGATAACTGATGCAAGCTGTGAGCCAAAGCTTGAATAAAAGTAATGGTTTTAATAATGATTTATCGCGGCTACAAAATGTTCAAGACCAGTGTGTGCTAGCCGCTACCTAGTCAAAGGAAAGGTATATCACGAAGAGGGCGTGCAATATGGCGAGTGTATTAGATTCAGTAGACCAACGGACTAAATTAGCGGGTCATAACCGGATGGAATTATTACTGTTCCATTTTGGTAGTGCACAGGTATTTGGAATAAATGTGTTTAAAGTTAAAGAAGTCGTTCGTTGCCCCGAGATTACCAAGATCCCTGAATCGCACCCATCCGTTGTCGGTGTGGCGAATATGCGCGGGATAACTATTTCAATTATCGACCTCGCCAAAGCAATCGGTACAGAGCCATGCAAGAATATTGACGACGGATTTGTGATTGTGACTGAATATAACCGTAACATACAGGGGTTTTTAGTGGACTCGGTGGACAGAATCATCAATGTCAATTGGTCGAATATTCTACCTCCCCCTAAAGGATCGGGTGATGAAAATTATTTAACTGCCGTGACCGAGTACAATGATAAGCTCATTGAGTTACTGGATGTTGAAAAAGTATTATCAGAGATAATTGGTCAAACCATGGAAATGTCGGAAGAAGTGGTCGATCGCACGGAAAATTTTAGTGAAGAAGTGGCTTCCAGTAAGCGTATTCTGGTTGTCGATGATTCGGCGGTCGCGAGAAAACAAATTGTTAGAACACTTGAGCAGATACAAATGGAATGTGAAGTCGCTTGTAACGGAAGAGAAGCCCTGACTATATTGCAACAATATGCAGAAAAAGGTGACGTTCGTGAATCAATTGCGATGGTTATCTCGGATGTTGAGATGCCAGATATGGATGGTTATACATTGACGACTGAAATTCGCAAGGATGAACGATTGAAGGTTCTATATGTATTGTTACACTCTTCGCTCAGTGGAATAAGTAATAGCTCTATGGTAGAGAAAGTCGGTGCCAATAATTTTATTGCAAAATTTAATGCTGACGAGCTTGCGACCGGTGTGTTTGAGGCATTGGATGAGGCTAGACTAGTTGGCGTTGCTGCATAATTACCATGAGGGATGAGAATTTAAAAAATTCTGTAGACTATCATAGTCTCTCAGAAAATGACTATATTCGTTTTCGTGAATTTCTTCAAAAAGCTTGTGGTATCGTATTGGGTGATCAGAAGAAATATCTGGTATTAAGCCGAATGAAAAAGCTCTTGGATGAGTATCAGCTTAATAATATTTCTGAGCTTATTATTGCACTCGAAGGTAATAGACGCGCTGGGCTCAGGGACCATGTGATTGATGCGATGACGACCAATGAAACTTCCTGGTTTCGTGATAAAAAACCTTTTGAAGCCTTATCGGAAAAAATTCTACCAGAATACGAGCACAGTCAAGTCGACCCATTAACAATATGGTCCGCCGCCTGTGCATCCGGTCAGGAAAGCTATTCTATCGCAATTACAATGTATGAATACCTGCAAACGGTACGCTGGTCGAAAATCAAAAGTGTTAATATTCTCGGTACTGATATTTCGTCGAGTATGCTCCGATACGCGAGCAAAGGGGTATATTCGGCACAGCTACTGGATCGCGGTATGTCGGAAAGTCGAAAAAGAAGTCATTTCGACAGCCAGTCTGGGGGGTGGGCGATTAAAGAAAAAATCCGTTCCATGGTTAAGTTTAGAGAGGCTAATTTACTATTGTCTTACGGGATGCTGGGAAAATTTGATATAATATTCTGCCGCAATGTGCTTATCTATTTTTCCGATGAAGTCAAAAAAGACATATTAAATAGAATGGCAGCGGCGTTAAAGCCAGGCGGGTATTTGATATTAGGGTCCACTGAATCGATGGCGAGTTCGATTGATGTTTTTGACATGATCAGGCTGGGTGGTTGCTTAATTTATAAATCCAAATCTGAGCGTTCAACAATGGATAATATATTTGCCCGACGTTAGTGGTTATTCTATAAGTCATTTCAGAATGTCTGTGTATTTCTTTGCCTGAATAGCGGCAAATTTTGCCGTTATATCTTTCTAGTTCAATAGAGTACTAAAGGTTTGTCCTTCCGAGTTTTTTTCAAAAATATAAATAAACGCTACAAAAAATTGACGCCTGCGAAATCAGAAAATATAAGTGTTCGGTAAATGGGAACTAATTCACATTTTGCTTGAATACGAATAATTTAATCAAGGTTAGTCGAAATCGCTAATCAGGTATTTGTCACAACGCTGGCATATCACTTGCTCTATCACAATTGTAAATTTATTTGGAGCGAGATATGTTTTTAAGTTTTGATAATGTACTCGGTGTTCATGAAAAAGCTTTATATATGCTAGGCGAGCGCTCGAAAGTACTGGCGACCAATATTATTAATGCCGATACGCCAAACTACAAGGCCAGGGATATTGACTTTAAGTCAGTGCTACAACAATCGAATTCGGTCGTGACAAGAAAGGTGTCGTTGGAAGTTAGTGATCCTGATCACATTAGCGTCGTCGGTTCCGGGAACCCTTATAGTAACTTGGTTTACCGCAGACCGTTACAGCCCTCGCTAGACGGAAACACCGTAAATTCTCAACAGGAAATCGCTGCCTACACTGAAAATGCCATTCGCTATCAGGCATCGTTGAGGTTTTTGAGTGGTAAATTTAGCGGCATTATACGCGCGCTAAAAGGGGAGTAGCATGTCATTATTTTCTATTTTTAATATCGCCGGTTCAGGTATGAGCGCACAATCCGTGCGCATGAACACGGTTGCAAGTAATCTTGCTAATGCCGGTAGCACGGCAACGGATCCTGCCAATGTATACAGGGCTAAGCAGCCGGTTTTTCAATCTATTATGACATCCCTTGCTGGAAAAAATTCATCCACAGGGGTGATGGTTTCGAGCATTCTTGAAAGTACGGAGCAACCAAAAAAGGTGCACGATCCGAAAAACCCGCTGGCGAATGAGCAGGGTTATGTCTACAAAACTAATGTCAATTCGGTAGAAGAGATGACCAATATGATTTCCGCGTCACGCTCTTTTCAAAATAATGTAGAAGTACTAAATACAACAAAGCAGTTGCTATTGGCGACTATTAAAATGGGTCAGTAAACTAAAGGAAGACAATTAAATCATGGAAGCTATTAACACAGAAACATTGCAGAATTTAGGCTTAACCAATAAGCCCAAGGCGACTGAAACCGGGGAGTTGGGGCAGGCGCAGTTCTTAAAGCTAATGATTACCCAAATGCAAAACCAGGACCCATCCAAGCCAATGGAGAATGGAGAATTTCTTTCTCAGATCGCGCAGTTTGGAACCGTATCGGGGATACAGGATTTGCAAAATTCACTTTCCACATTATCCAGCGCACTGATATCCAATCAGGCACTGCAAGCATCATCGTTAGTTGGCCGTTCAATTTTAGTCGAATCAAACGCATTAAGTGTCACGCCAGGGGTTGATAGCAAAGCGATGATAGACCTGACTGTCAGCTCACCCAATGTTAACGTGGATATTCTCGATTCAAGTAATCAGGTTATTAAAACGATTGCACTAGGCTCAAATGCCAAAGGACTGATAGATTTCAAATGGGATGGCAAGCTGGATGACGGTACGTCGGTTCCAGCAGGTATTTATACATTACAGGCCAAGGCACAAGTGTCGGGGGAAACGATTGCCATGGGCACGTTAGTCAGTCAGAAGGTGGAAAGCGTTACCTTGGGTAACGGAACACAAGGATTGTCGTTGAATACAGCTACAAACGGTAGCTATACGTTCGGCCAAATAAAACAAGTTAGATAACAGGGAATAGGAGAAGGAATATGCCATTTCGTACCGCACTAAGTGGATTAAACGCAGCATCAACGGAGTTACGTGTCATTGGGTCTAATATTGCAAACTCAAGTACAGTTGGATTTAAAAAATCGCGAGCTGAATTTGCTGATATTTTTCCGGCGAGTAGTTTGGGAACCTCGTCGACCACCATCGGTAGTGGGGTCAAGGTTGCGGCCGTCAACCAACAATTTACCCAGGGTAATATTAACTTTACCGATAATAATCTGGATTTGGCGATTAGTGGACAGGGTATGTTTATACTCAATGATAACGGTGTCAATGTTTACAGCCGCGCGGGAAATTTTGGTGTTGATAACCAGGGTTTTGTCACTAATAATCAGACGCAACGACTACAGGCGTTTCAGGCAGACGCTAACGGAAATATCACCGGAGCGATCGGTGATTTGCAACTAGATACTGCCAATATCGCGCCGCAAGCGACCAATACATTGACGATGGCATTAAATCTGGATGCTTCCGCAGGTATAGCCGGTGCGCCATTGGAAACGACAGCTTTTACGGTACCGGCGACAACGATTCTTGATCCGGATGCCGTGTCGGGGGCGACACAAAACAGTCCCGATTTTACCGCTTACGATACCTATGGTAACCCGATTACAGTGAATCTGCGTTACGTCAAAAACCTCGCTGCAAATCAATTTGATATGTTTCTAGTACAGGGAGCAACCACTTTCGCGTCCGCTTCAAATCCATTGGATGTGACTGCGATGCCAGCCACTACCACCTTTTCATGGGATCCAGATGGTGCCGGTGCACAAGCGGCCATTACGGTAACGGCCGATGTGTCAGCGATTGCGATTGGTGCAACGGGTGGAGGAGATACTTCCGCAGCGACAGCGGCTACCGCAATAAATGGTTCGACTCAACCGGCGTTTTCAGCCACCGATGCGACGACTTATAATAATTCGACTTCAGTTAATGTCTTTGATTCTCTAGGTGCTCCACATTTGATGACCAATTATTTCAGAAAAACATCAGCACCTAATAGTTGGGAAATGTATACCACGATTGATGGCACTCCAGTCGGTGGTGCCAATGCAATTACATTTTCGAATATTGGTGCGGTCGTTACACCGGCATCACCGGCGTCATTTACATTGCCGGCCTATACCCCCCCGGGTGGTGCGGCACCTTTGAATGTGGTGGCAAATGTTGCTGGATTATCCCAATACGGTAGTCCTTTTAGTGTCAACTCGCTGGTGCAAAATGGTTACACGACCGGTAGATTGAATGGGATTGACGTTGGCGATACCGGTATTATAACCGCTCGATATACTAATGGCCAATCGCGTACGCTGGCCCAGGTTGCGCTGGCTAATTTTTCTAATAACCAGGGTTTGCGTCAATTAGGCGATACATCGTGGGCGGAGACATTTGAATCGGGCGCGCCTCTGGTGGCCGGGCCCGGTACGGGTAGTTTAGGCTTGGTTCAATCGGGTGCTGAAGAAGGTTCTAACGTTGATCTGACAGCACAGTTAGTCAATATGATCACCGCTCAACGTAACTTTCAGGCGAATGCGCAGGTCATTACCACGGCGGATACCATTACTCAAACCATTATTAACATTCGCTAGGATAGTGAGTAGCCCGGACTTCGCGTAGCGAACGCCGGGAAAACAAACAACGACACAACAGCAAAGTAAAATGTAGCAGACGAAGTCCAGGATACGGAAAAAACACAGGATGAAAAGGGCAAGATAATGGATAGAATGATTTATGTAGCCATGACCGGCGCCAAACAGATTATGCGTGCGCAGGCTGTTAATGCTAACAATCTTGCTAATATTAGTACGACCGGTTTTCGTGCCGATCTTGAAACCATAAAGTCATTACAAGTTTATGGTGATGGATACGCTAGTCGTACTTACAGTCAATCACAACATTCAGGAATCGATTTAACTCAAGGGACTAGCATTACGACAGGGAAGTCATTGGATATAGCGTTATCGGGCGACGGGTATATTGCTGTGCAAACCGCTAAGGGCGGGGAGGGCTATACGCGTGCCGGTAACCTGAGGGTATCGGTAAATGGATTATTGGAAACGGCAACCGGCCATAAAGTGCTTGGTAACGGTGGGCCAATATCAATTCCCAACTATGAAAAAATATATATCGGTAGCGATGGTACAATTTCAATATTACCGGTTGGCCAGAAAGCGACGGCGCTTTCAGTCGTCGATCGTATACGTATTGTTAAACCGGATGCGGAGAAACTTTCGAAAAATGAACGGGGGTTGCTGGTATTGCCGCAAGGTGAGCCAGATCCAGTCCCAGATATCACCACCCGGGTGTCATCCGGGCAGCTTGAATCCAGTAATGTAAATGCGATTGGGGCCTTGATCAATATGATTGATCTGTCCAGGCAGTTTGAAATGAATGTAAAAATGATGAAGACCGCAGAGCAAAATGACTCTTCTGTCGCGCAGTTAATGAGAATATAGAAAGGGAGCTTTAAATGAATCAGATAATGTGGATAGCAAAAACCGGGGTCGACGCACAGCAAACTAGGATGGCGGTGATTTCAAATAACCTTGCCAATGTAAACACCACCGGTTTTAAAAGAGGCCGCGCTGTTTTTGAAGATTTGCTTTATCAAAATATTCGTCAAGTGGGTAGTCAAACATCGCAGAATACCCAGTTGCCGACGGGTCTTTCGTTGGGAACAGGTGTGCGTACCGTGTCGACAGAGAAAACTTTTACGCAAGGTAATCAAATAAAAACCGGAAACTCGCTAGATGTATCCATTGAGGGTAGAGGTTTTCTGCAGGTACTAATGCCAGACGGATCTACCTCTTACACTCGTAACGGTTCGTTAAAGCTTGATGCCAACGGTCAGGTTGTCACCACCTCTGGATTTGTTGTTCAACCAGCGATTACAGTTCCAAATAATGCGCAAGCGATATCGATCGGTCGTGATGGCATTGTTAGTGCGACGGTTCCTGGTAGCGCGGCGCCAACAACGTTGGGTAATTTGCAATTAGCTGATTTTATCAATCCCGCTGGTTTGCAACCGGTCGGCGAAAATTTATATAAAGAATCGGCATCCAGCGGTACACCGCAAACCGGCACGCCAGGTGTGAATGGTTTGGGCGGGCTGACTCAAGGATATTTGGAAAGCTCAAACGTTAATATTGTTGAAGAACTGGTTAATATGATTGAGGCACAACGTGCTTATGAAATGAATTCAAAAGCGATCAAGGCTGCGCAGTATGTATCGCAAACACTATAGGGAAAAGGAAAAATTTAGTGAGCAAGCATAAATTTAAAGCTATTTTGACAGGTCTGCTATTGTTGTTGTTGGCGGCTTGTCAAAGTATACCGAAAAAGGCTAAGGATTTTGCGCCAGTACCCCCTATAAAAAAGGTAGCGCCAATTAAAGTAACCGGATCAATTTACAATGCCAGTACAGCGGTCTTGTTGTTCGAAGACAGAAAGGCAAAGCGTATTGGTGACATACTGACAATCGTGTTGAATGAGAGCACCAATGCGACTAAAAAGGCCAGCACTTCGACCAAAAAAGATAATTCGGTTGAGACAGGTTTCTCTGCATTATTTGGATTATCATCATTGAATACTGGTAGGCGAAGCCTGAATAATAGTTTGAACAGTAGTAAAGAATTTAGTGGGTCAGGTGACAGCTCGCAAAGTAATAAATTAAGCGGTACGATCGCCGTCACAGTGATCAGTGTTTTGTCAAACGGAAATCTGAAAATTCGCGGCCAGAAACGATTGTTATTAAATCGGGGGGAGGAACGTATACAAATTTCGGGTATCGTCCGGCCATCGGATATAACCGGTAATAACACTGTTTCGTCGACACAGGTAGCAAACGCTAGGATAGTCTATAGCGGGAAAGGGGTCATTTCAGATTCGAATTCGATGGGATGGTTATCACGTTTTTTTAACAGTAAAATATGGCCGTTTTAAACAGGGATGAGAGACTAAATTGAAAATCGAAATAAAAGCACTGCGAATCATAATGCTGTTTGCAATATTTATGTTGGCGAATAGCAGTATTGCCGAACGCGTCAAAGACATAGTTGATATAGCCGGCGTACGTTCTAACCAACTGATTGGCTATGGGCTGGTGGTCGGCCTGAGCGGAACCGGCGACCAAACCACGCAAACGCCTTTTACAGT
>QILK01000223.1 GCA_003233345.1 Gammaproteobacteria bacterium
AGATCAGTGAACCAAGTAACAAAATAAAGAAAAAGTGTTCAACATTATTAAGGATTTAGGATATCCTGTTCCTAAGTGATATGAATACAATTAAGTATTACTTTTACATACTTTCCATTTAAATAATTACTAATATACCGGACTGATTAGGAGGTCTTATGAAGAATCTCGTTAAAGCGCTTGGCATTTCAATAATCGCATTACCTATGATTATTGGTAATCCTGCATTTGCAAGTAAAGAGGCTAAGAAAAAAAACATGTGCAGGGCTAAGGCAGCTGCAGTAGCAGGTTATAATCCAAATACTGCAAAGAAAAAAGAACCCAATACAGAAAAAGCGAAAAAGTTTGTCAAGCAATATGACAAATGTATGAAAGGCGGCGATTCAATGGTTAATATTCCCGGCATGTAATTCCGAGGACTATCTAGCTAATTGGAAATGCTATCTAGCTAATTGGAAATGACGGGTATGTTTACTCGTCAATTTCCATTCTATAACCTACACCCCGAAGGCTGACTATTCGATAAGCCGACTGATTATTCCAACCCAGTTTCTTTTTTAGGCTAGAAACAAAATTATCAACAGTGCGCTCCTCAACAATAATGCTTTCACCCCAGACCTGGTTCAGAATTTGTTCACGAGTTAGCGCCCGGTTGCGATTCATTAACAGGCATTCGAGTAAGTCGAACTCCTTTTTGGTCAGAATTATTTCCTTGTCGTCTTGGGTCATCACGCGTCTGGCACTAGTATCAATTGTAATATTATCAAAAAATAAGTCGTTAGAGTTAATGGGCTGTTGTCTGCGCAACAAAGCGCGGACCCTGAGTAACAGTTCGCTGAGTTTATACGGTTTGGTCAGATAATCGTCAGCCCCGGCCTCAAAACCCTGGACAATATCGTCTTCCAAAGAACGTGCAGTTAACATCAAAACCAGCGCTGGACTGCCAAAACTTCTTAACTCCTTGCATAGGGTATAGCCATCGGAATCAGGAAGCATTATATCGAGAACAATAAGATCAAATTCGGAAGCTTGCCAGGCAGCCCTTGCTTCAGCTCCGTTAGAAGCGCCAGTTAATTGGTAGCCTTGCTCGGTCAAATTATCAATTAGAACAAAACGTAGGTTCTCGTCATCTTCAACAATCAGTATTTTTTGCGCCATATTTCCTGTGCTCTAGAATATTATTTCAAAGGTAGTGCCCGTACTTGCTGATTTTATAATACGTATCTTGCCTTGGTGCAAGCCCATAATACGTTTGCACATTGACAGGCCGAGGCCGCTACCACGAACATTTTGGCCGGTACTTTTTTGAATACGGTAAAAATCATAAAATACCTTACGCCATAGGGATTTATCGATCCCTGAGCCGTTGTCGCTAACCAATAAATGTGTGGGCAGCGATGGATCACCGATAATCTTTACTTCAACGTGTTTATGTTCGTTGTAGTGGCTCGAGTTTCTAATTAGGTTAAATAACAGTAGTTTAATCAGATCGCTATCAGCTATGATTTTCAGGTGGTCAATATTTTCCAATAAAATACTGACCTGCTTGTTAGTATGTAAATGTAGTTCACTGTTTATTGAATCTACAATTGCTTGAATATCCACCAGCGACTTGTGAATAGCCCATTGACCTTTTTGTAGCCGGTTGTATGACAAAATGTTTTCAACCAGCAGGCTTAGTCCATCTATATCTCTTACAATTCGGGTTGGATAGTCTTTAGCATCAGGATTGTTTCGCAGCCGTGATTCCAGTGTTTCCGCAATTAAGCGTATCGAGGTCAGTGGTGTTCGCAATTCGTGAGAAACTGCGGATAAAAAATCGGATTTCAGCGATAGGTATTTGTGCTTGCGATATTGATGAAGACTAGCCAGCATAATCATCGCAAATGCAAAAATCCCGCATGCCACGATCCAGCCGGATTTTAGGTAGTAGCGCTGATACACTTTTTGTAACGAAGATTCCCAGCTATTGGACTGAACCGATAAACGAATGGAACGCAAAGGGGTAATACCATGGGCAATATTCTCTTGGCTAATGGAATCTTCACCACGCAACAGACCTGTCGTTTTCATCTTTTTTTCGACTTCGCTCACAAGCTTATTCAGGTTTACCTTGATACCAATTAGTCTTTCCGCAGTTTCAGGTTCTATATACCAACGTGCAAAATCCACAAATGAACTTTCGCGTATACTTTCTACGTTAGGTAAAGAAGGCGAGGTCATCAGCGCGGATTTCTGAAAGTTAGCGAAGGGGACCTGATATTTTTGCGATAAATCGATAATTCGTGAAGACAAAAAGGTAAAATTTGTATGGGTAAATTCTCCGCGTTTTTCTAGTAACATTCTCTGCAAGCCGGTCATAATTAAGTTACCGTCTGAATCTTCTACGCCATCACGTAACAAGCCGCGGAAAAAATGTGGGTATTTTTTAGAAAACAGTTTGGTGTATGGTTGACCTTTTTTAGATATATAAGTAAGCAATGCCAGCGTATAGGGAATATCCTTTTGTGCAGAAATAATATAACGACTACGGTGTTTTAATATGGCATCAAATTCTGAAAGAATTTGGTCTTTATTTCCATTCGATATGGCGATGACTAGTGTTCGGAACAAACTTATACGCTGTAACCAGGGCAAATCGTCCTCAGATGGAATAACATCAAATTGCTTGTTATAGAGCCAGTGATAGGCCTTGCGAGAATTAAATGATTGGGTCGAGGAAAACGGTTGCTCTCGGGGTATAATTTGCTTGCCCTGATCGACATAAAGTAAATCAGGCCCGGAAATTAACGGATCTTTTAGTGACGGCTCGATTTTCTGTCGCGCGTCGCGAATGCGTAATTTCAGCTCTTGCTCCAAATGCGTAAAAGCAAATAAATTCAATGTTTGCTTTTGTAACTCAAGGGATTTAATCGCTTCCAGTTTTTCAATGCTAATAATTTGATATAAGCTTATCAGACCAGAGACCAGCGCTATAAACCCCAAAGTCATAATGCTGATAATAACTCTGGGCATGGCTTACCTTATGATGGGTACATGTAAAAACTTCATTTTTGCTAACGGTGCAGTTGATTCAAATTTGTCATGCCTTGAGTCCAGTTTTTTGGCAATTGCGATTAAATGACCGAGTTCACTCATAGTGGTTTTTTGGCGAATACGTTTTGGTAAGCGATTATAAAGTTTTATCAGTCTAGTATAGCTTACGTTTCTAACCCAGTAAGATCTACGTAACTTTTCTGCAAAAACGGAGCCAATATAGACCATTTTAGACTGATCACTGGCGTGGGTATAGCGACGGCGTAGATGTTTTAGTGGGACAGAGTATTTCAGCTGTTGTCTCTGCTTTAAATTTTGGCGTCGATAATAAACGTTAATTCTTGCTAGTGAGGCAGAATTTGATTTACCTGTACGTGGCAGGTTTAATTGAAGCTCATACAATATATAGGAAGAGTTGCCTGGGGCAAGATCACCTCCAGCTTTACCCGTGGTTGTTGCTACCTTGCCTTTGATTAGTCGGCTTTCATAGCCAAGTAATCGAAATCGCTTTACATATTTGCGGTTAAAGTTTACTTGCATTTTTGCATCGAGTATTTGTAACTGCAGCTTAGTGATAAAGCGGCTAGCAAAGCGTTTGCTGTTTGTTCGTTTACTATTCATATAGGTAAGATCGCCGCTGCCATTTTGTGCCATAGACTGCAGCAATGATGGATTAAGTTTATTTAAACCGATGCCTATGATTTGTAGCCGTAACCCCTGCTTTGCATTTTGCGTAATGATTTTAAGTAAACCCAGAGGGTTAGGTATCTGGCTTACCGGCGCCCCGTCTGATATTAGGATGGTCCAGGTAAGCGATTTTTTTTGTGAATATTGTTTGGCTAGACGATAGCCCAGTTGTAATCCGGTTTGGATATTTTTGTTTCCGCTTGCCTTGAGCTTGTTAACGACATTTATAATTAATTTTTTGTTGCGCACTGAAGTCATCGGTAACGCAAGTTGTGCCTTGTCATTAAATGTCACTATGCTGATTTTATCAGCGGCCGACATTTGGCCAACAATTTTTTTAATATGTTGCTTGCTAATGGAGAGCTTTTTCTCCAGGCGCATAGTATCGGAAGTGTCTATGACAAATACTAATTTAAGTGGTTTCCGCCTGGCTTTGCTAATGGACCCTGAATGAAGACCTAAGCGCAGAATATGAAAACCTTTACGGTTTGGCGATGGAAATATTTCACTGTCCATTGCCAGAATAGATTTGCTTTTTACTCGGTTTTTGATTGCGATAGCGTTAATAAATTCTTCAACTTTAATGCTCTTCTCGTTAGGTATTGCACTATTCAGTAAAAAATTTTTCGCCAGTTGATACGAAGAATCGCTAGGATTGATAGAGAACCCTGACAGGGTTTCCACACTAGTATCAATGGTCGGGTTGGTGCCGTAGTATTTAAAGAACATTTCTGGGTATTTAGATTGGCTGAAGATATTAAGTCCTTGAAATCGGTATCGGCGGATCGGTTCTTTTTTTATAATCCTCGCTGTTTTTGTATTAGCACTGGCCGCAAATTTATTAGGCGTGGGCTTTGATATATCCTTAGATTTTTTACTGCCTGAGCAAGATGCGATTAGATTAAGCACAAAAGCAGTTGCTATAACCAAAAGAGAGTTTTTAAAAAGCTTTCCTAAATTCATGCGGTCTTGCTCCATTCTTACAGCCGGATAGATTTTCCAATATTTTTCATGGCGTTATAATATAATTTATAACCCACATAAGCATTAGGATCAGTCACTAGATTCTCCAGACACAATATATTTATCTTAATTTATACCAGCAATGTGGTCGAGGTCTATCATCAATTGGTCATCAAAGTATCTTTATATAATGAAAGCTGCTATTTTTAGTCCAAGAAATTATTTTAGCAAGTAGATTAAGGAGCGCGATTTGAAGTATCAGATTATTAATCTTATCCTGCCCCTGTTTTTGATATTTATGCTATTTGGGTGTGACGACAAATCTAGCAAATCTATTCCTGTCAGCTTGTCTGGTTCGGCCAGCACCGTTAGCACTGTGATCAAAGGTTTGTCAGAATATAAGTTAGCGGTTGTTTGGGAGGCAATGCCAAAAAGTTATCAGCAAGATGCAACAATGGCGGTACGGTCAGCAGCCGCTTTGATCGATAAAAAAAATTATAACGATATTATGATGCTGGCGAGGCGAATAGCTAAAGTACTAAAAGATCGTAAAGAATTGTTTAAAAGGGTTGCGCGTAAAGCGCAGCCGACAATGCCGGAAATGAAATTCAATAGTAGTTATGATTCTGTTGTAGATATTTTAAATTTACTGGTAAATAGTAGTGTATCTGATTATGATTCTTTGCTTAAAATGGATATTGGGACTTTTTTGTCCGAGACTGGCAGTGAGACTTTGAAAACGCTGGTAGAATCGAACAGTGAAACGCGGAAGAAATTTGCGTCGATTACCAATCTTAATATAAAAGTAGTTTCGATTAAAAAAGATGAAGAGGATTTAGAAATATCTGATCCGCAAAGCAATCGTACAGAAAAAATTAGATTTGTTAAAATAGAAAATTACTGGATTCCACAGAAGGCAGTAAAGGCCTGGAAAGAAAGCATCAAAAATCACAAAATGGCTCTTGCTAAAGCCAGTAAAAATCGGAAGCAAATAAATGCATTGATTCGAGACTCTATTCCTGCAATTGAAAAAATTGTGGTTGCACTTGAGGATGCTAAAACTGAAAAAGATCTTGCAACTGTTGCGACGGAAATCAAAACTTTTAAAGTACCTGAAATACCCCGCGAAGACCCACAGTTAAAAAAGTAGGATTATTTATTCTCGATAATATCTTTAACTTCTTCAAGCAGCTGCCTTACTTCGGCTACAATTGTTTTGACGTCAGGATTTTCTGTCAGGTTTAACACCGCTTCAGGATCCATAAAAATCACAGTGGATTTTCCAGGAGAAGTTTCGGTTACGACCACGTTACACGGTAATAAAACACCTATTTCAGGCTCGCTGTCCAAAGCCTTATTAGCAAAACCAGGATTACAGGCACCTAGTATTGTGTAAGGATTTTTATCTATGTTTAGCTTTTTTTTCAGCGTTGCTTGTACATCAATTTCAGTGAGGATACCGAAACCTTTTTCGCCGAGCGCTTCCGTAACAATATTGATAGCGGAAGAAAAATCGTGATTGATGTGGCTGGAGAATGAGTACATAGGTTTATTTTTAATCGCTGTAGCAAAACAGAATGTTATCATATAATACCTTATTATCAAGAGATATCTGTCGATGAATGAACCTGGAAGTAAGTTATGCCCATTGCAACATTGAAAGATGTGTCACTGGCGTTTGGTCTGCACCCCATTTTGGATAAAGCAGATTTGACCATTAATGCGGGTGAAAAAATTTGTTTGGTAGGGAGGAATGGCGCCGGAAAATCTACATTATTCCGGGTGTTATCAGGCCAAGTGCATGCCGATGAGGGTGTTTTTTGGCACCAGGATGGACTGAGAGTTTCTTACTTACCACAGGATGCTGCGGAGGAGATCGGTACTGTTTATGAGATAGTGTCTTCAGGACTCGGTAGCCTGGGTAAATTACTGTCAGAATATCACGCTTTAATTTGTCAGCTTTCAGATCAGCCAGATAGCGATAATTTGAACAAAATATCAGTTTTACAACAAAAAATTGAAGCCAGAGATGGTTGGAATATAAATCAAAAAGTCGAAGCGGTCGTCAGTAAATTAGCGTTGCCAGAAGACAAAAAGTTTAGTGATTGCTCAGGCGGAATACGCCGTCGGGTATTATTAGCAAAAGCGCTGGTGAGTGAACCAGACTTGCTGTTGCTGGATGAGCCAACCAATCATATGGATATTGAAGCGATACTCTGGCTAGAGTCTTTTTTAAAAGCGTTTAGCGGTACTATTATTTTTATTACTCATGATAGGGCATTTTTAAAAAATATCGCTCAACGCTTTATCGAACTGGATCGCGGAAAACTGACTTCGTTTGTCGGAAATTTTGATAATTATCTGAAAAGAAAACAAGAATTGCTGGAAATAGAAGTTAGAGACAATGCTTTATTTGATAAAAAACTGGCGCAAGAAGAAGTTTGGATAAGAAAGGGAATAAAGGCCAGAAGAACACGAAATGAAGGTCGGGTGCGCAAGTTACAAGAGCTACGCGAACAAAGAAGTAGCCGAATTAGTCGCGATGGTCCTGTCTCGCTCAATCTAAATTCAGGAGACTATTCTGGAAAGCGTGTAGCTGAGCTAAAAAATGTCAGTTTTTCTTATGGTTCAATACCCATAATCAGAAAACTTAATACTTGTATATTAAGAGGAGACCGGGTTGGGATTATTGGTCCCAATGGCTCTGGAAAAAGCACACTGCTGAAGCTGATTCTCGGTGAGCTAAGTCCAACAGCGGGAGAAATAGCGCACGGGACGCAACTTGATATTGCTTATTTTGACCAACAGCGTCAAAGCCTGGATCTGGAAAAGACGGTTAGAGAAAATATTGGCGATGGCAGCGACTATATTTCTGTAAAAGGAAAATCCCGTCATGTGGTAGGTTACTTAAAAGATTTTCTATTTTCGCCGGACAGACTGGACACGCCAATCAAGATTTTATCAGGCGGAGAGAGGAATCGATTATTACTGGCAAAAATCCTAGCCAATCCGGCAAATTTACTCGTGCTCGATGAGCCAACAAATGATCTGGATGTTGAAACGCTCGAATTACTGGAAGAATTATTAAGTGATTATGCCGGGTCTTTATTACTGGTTAGTCACGACAGGTATTTTTTGGATAATATTGTTACCAGTATTCTGGTTTATGAGGGCGATGAAACGTTTGCTGAGTATGTTGGTGGTTATCAAGACTGGCTAAACCAGAGCCTGGCGTCTAAAAGCAGTAAAGCTGGATCAAAGAAGAAGGTCGTAGCGCAAAAAAATCAAGTGGATAGCAAGGGCAAAAAACTAAGCTATAAAGAAAGACAGGAATTGAAAGAATTGCCCAGTGTTATTGAAGCACTGGAAAGAGAAAAACAGGAAATTGAAAAAAATTCGATACAACCTGATTTTTATAAGCAGGATCAAAATACGATAAGTAAAATTATGTCGCGCCTGGAAAATGTTAACCAAACGCTGGAACTCGCTTACCAGCGCTGGGAAGACCTTGAATCAATTTAAATCACTGCGAAGCACTATTTTCTGAAATAGGTCATCGATATTTTTGGGCGGCCAATAAAACACATTTTACTAAAGTTATAATTCCTAATGATAAGCCTGGCTTTATAGGCACTCAATCGGTTTTGCTCAAAGTCCATTAACCAATAGGCGCCATCAACTAATTTCCAACGGCCATTGACTTGGTGCACGTCGACCTTTTTTGGATTAAAGGCAATGCAATCTTCTCGTTTATATTTTCCAAACGGAGATTGCTCATTTGATAAGTAGTATTCCATAGGTTTGCCCACAAAACACTGTTTATTCATTTTATATCGACGGATAATTCGCATGCTTTTTTGCGCTTGTTTATAGGTAGAGAAGTCCTTCAGGAGTTGCTTGCCAAATAGAAGTTTATAACGCTTTCCAACTCTCTTGATACGAGTATGCGATGGGTTAAAATGTATGCATGTTTCTCTGGATGAACTACTGGGGTTAACTAAAATACTTTTAGACTTTGCTGGCGCCAGGTTTGGACTCTTCCGGCTGGCAATATTTTTTCGTGGGCTATAACCACCAGAGGTTTGATAGATATTAATAGGAGCGGCTGTGCGAGTATGCGCTGGCATGTGTTTTTTTACTACTTTAATCGGTGCGATTTCTCTTGAAAAAGGATATATTTTTGTGTGATTACTGAGTTTGCTACTATTATTTACCCGGGTATAAACTGTCAGGTTGATTTGGCCGGATTTTGCTGGTTGTATCATCAGTATCTTAATATAATTGATTCTTCTGAACTTTACCATAATGGTACCAGTTGATGGCATAGCTGAAGATTTTGAGCTTCCTGTAAACAGGTGGCCAGTCGCAAATCCCCAGTCGCAATGAGCATTTCCACAGTCCCCCCAAACTCTTATACGCACAAAACGTCCAAATGGTTTTATCGAAATTTTGGAAATACTTTGTTTGCTTTTTTTATTTGTTAATATCCAGCTTCCGGTAAAATTTTGCAGTACACTAGTCTTGCCGGATATTTTCTCAGCCGAAAAGGCCGGACTGGAAAAAAAACATAATATCGTTAATGTTGTCGCGTAGTGTCTTAGGTATCTCATGTGTTAATCCAGGGTTAAATTAGCGCAAAATTAATAACAGATATTGGTGATTATAACAACGAAGCTTAATGAAGTGTATAAGTTTAGCTTTTACTAATATTATAGCCATCACCTAGCCAGTGCATGACTACCTATGCTTAACACAAGTAGCGAGTAGTTGGCAAAGTTGTTACAGGCGAAATAAAATTGAAAACAAATGCTTGCCAATTGTGATTAAAAATGTAGTATTATCAGCATTACCTACATTTGGTGCAACAAGATTTATTTCCCTAGATATATTTATAGCGATATTTAGATTTATTTTAAATACTGGGTACAACGCTATCGTTGAAAGCCAATCTGGCGCCAAATTTTAATCTCCCTTACTCGTTTCAGCCCAGAGCGAATTCTGACCAGGTTGCTGGTTACTATTACATTTTTTTCAGGCCAAATAATTTTGGTAGCCTTTAATAGTAAGGAGTATAGATTATGGATAAAGTATCACCCGTCGAAGTAGGCGAATCGTATTATCAAATTAATTTTCAGGTATTGTCATTAGTCACCGATATTTGCAGAAAAGACCCAGCAAATGCTGCGTTAATGTTTGGGCTTTCGGCAGAACTTGTCGAAGCTTTGTCAGGTTGTTCACCAACACAGGTCGAACTTCTAAGCGCAACACAAATTTGTGTGTTGACGTTAAAAAACAGCGGTAATGTAGATTACTGGAAAAAACTAATCAAGGAATCGAGCAAAGACAGTAAAGTACATAAGTTAAATTTATTGTCGTTGTCTATCTTTAGTATAGATAAAAATGTACTGACATTAGTCAACATGTCCAAGTAATTGGGTTTAATAACCCGTTTATACTGGACCGCGATAGGAGCATAATATTATGGATAGTAAAAAAAGTAAGAAAATTAGCAAAGCAGAATATGCCAGGCAAATTCTAATAGCAAAAGAACTAATCTGTTACGGGTGCAAGTGGCCACTCATATATGAAATGTTAGAAATTAGACAAAGCGATGCGCAGCGGCTTGTACAGGAAGTGGATAAAAATAGACGGCTGCTTGCCCGAACAGAAAAAGGGATGTATTGGTTTAGGGCTTCAGGTAAATATAATTTAAGAATGATACATGCGACATTTGTGTTTAGAATATTTACCATTTGCGAAAAAATGTATCCTGAAATGTTAATGGCTGAAAAGCTGCTTTACACCTATTCAACTTATATTGACATGTTATCTAATCCCATTATTAACAATATTAACAGGGTGTTTTATTTACTCAATTCGATCGTTAACAAAAAAGGTTTTGATCTGCGTACTTGCGCTAAGTGTAAAGCCGATTATGTGGGTATCGGATCGATAGAAACAAATGAGTGCTCTTGTTGTGAAAGAAATAATTACATCTCATGTTGTGATTGTCATACTGTTATCTCTAATCCTTATGCGCCTGGTACCAACGGCAGTAGAAAAACGCGTTGCGAGGCCTGTGCGGTTAAGCAACGTAAAGAAAGGCGGCGCGCAAAAAGCAGGCGCCAAAATTCTTGTTTTACGGGCGTTGGTTTTTATCAATAGTCTATTATAATCTATCTTTATCGTTGCCCGACTCATGCAAAGCAAAATCCGGGCAATGGTAATGATCTTATTCGACTAATGAAGTTAGTAGAAAATTCATATCGTCAATACAGCCGTTGTTCAATTTTTTTGCCGGGGGAAAATTAATATTTGCGCCAGGTTGATTTTGAATATTGCTTGATTTATAAGATTCTATTAGTTCCTTAATTTGTATGTACTCAGTCAACATTTTTTTGACGGTATAGGCGCGTTTACGCTTGTTGATTGTTTGTAAAATATCGTAAAGATCCGAATCATCTTCAAAATTAATTTGTACTTTGGTGATAATAGAGCATTTTGGCATGGCTTTCTCCGAATTTGACAAGGTTGGCTACTACCACAAGCCAACGTAACAAGATAATAAAAATGATACACACGATTTGAGTCATGTACCTGCAATTTATTGCCGATATTATTAGTGAAAATAGTGAATGTATTAATACGTCTAAAGCCCCAGCCTGGGGCCTGGGTACATACCGGGGTAGACAGCGCAACTTAGGCCCGCTTAGACCCTAAAGGTTTCCCGCGAATTTTATGTTTTTAAACTGTCCGCATCTGCCTGTGGATACGGGGCTACATTCCCAAACTTTCAGAGTAAAGTCCTATAAGCTTCCTTGCCTATTGTGTCGGTTCCGAGTCATTAATTAATTTGGCTATAAAAACATGAATTTCATGGCGAACCTTCAGGTTTAGACCACCCATTTGCTTCCTTAATCACAAATCACAAAGCGCAAATCAATATCTATTGAGCGGGGCAAGTAGGTAGTATAAATTGAAGACGCTAGTTTGTTATTTCACTAACTAACCTATGTTAACCGGAGCAAGTTGGGCACCTTAAATATTATTGATGCTTCAAGCATTCGCGTGGGGATATAGGTAATCATTCGTATGAAAAATAGTTTGCATAACGGTTACATTTGCAGCTATTTTTGCGATCTTTATTTGAGTGAAATAAAAATATTCATCATTGTGGTTAACTTTTAATATATTTTTAAAGTCACCAAAAAAAAAATTAAAATTTGTTTACTTGTTTGTTAAGTTGCGCTTACAATGCTGCATTGTTTGGAAATGTGAAATTTAGTGATGAAATATTTCATTCAATGCAGCAGTAATCAGAGGCTAGGTTGTATTCTCTCTATCTATTTACGTAGTAATATTTATGACATATACAAGTGATAAGAGGGAGCGTCTAGTAGAAGCTGCAAAACGCTTGATCCACTCCAGGGGTTTTACCAACACCACGTTGGCGGATATAGCTAAAGAATCCGAAGTGCCTTTAGGCAATGTCTACTATTATTTTAAAACAAAAAAAGATCTTGCTGAGGCAGTGCTATCGCAACGTAAAAAAGATCTTTTTAAGTTGTATGACTCAATCGAAAAACTAGAAGATGCTAAACAGCGAATCGGTGCCTATTTGGAAAATATTCTTAGTCGGGTAGAGGAGCTCACTATATATGGGTGTCCGTTTGGTAGTTTGTGTCAAGAGTTAAATAAAGACAGGACAGAGTTAGCGGATAAAGCAGATGAGATGATGCTCTTTCAGTTGGGATGGTACCAAAAACAATTTACCGATATGGGGAGGTCTGATTCCCATGATCTTGCTATTAAATTAGTGACGTCAGAACAAGGAGCAATTCTATTGGCCAATATTTCCAGAGACAGGGAAATTCTAATAAGAGAGGTTTATTCTTTAAAAGAATTTGTCGCTAATTTGTAGCGTTGAGTTTTTATTTAAAATACCAGTAGCTTTCAATTTTTATTAATACCAGTTTATATGGGCTTGTGCGAAATGTAGCCAATGTATTATTGTGAGAATATTCTGGGTCTAAAGATTGTGCTGATCTGAGAGTGATCAGCATTTTAGTTCTGCGTTCATCGCTATACTTTTTAACTAAATCTTTAAGGTCATTTTTCTTTAGCATTTTTTCCAAATTTTTCGGTGGAATATAGTTCTTAATAAGATTTTCAACGTCCCGTTTCTCTAGCAAAAAAATTGCCTTGGAAATGGTTGAATCAACATTTTCTCTAGGGTTTGGATCTCCGCATGCACTCATAAGAAATGCTGGCAGTGATATAACCGTCCAGAGAAATACACTTTTAACTTTCATTGTATATCCTTAACTATCGGGTAATAGGGTTTTGAACAGCGAGATTCTACAACATCAAATAGTTGAATGTAACAGTAACCAGAGCAAACGTCCGATTACTTAACATGCCATATTGGCCACTATTTCATCATGTTTTCTGGGTTTAATTTGATAATGCAATTGCTATGGTGCAAGATGCAATAAAATATTTGCTCTATCAACCCAAATAATATGTATCCAATTGAATTATAAAATAAAAAAATACTGGCATATAAGTTGCCACATTTTTACTGAGTAATTGAATTTCATGCATAAGGAGTAAATCAATGACTGATACAAAACGTCGGACATTACTAAAAGGCACTTTAGGGGCTGGTATCCTAGGCGTTGCTGCTGGTGCGGGCCTGTTGGCACCGCAGACAGTATTAGCCGCCTGGCCTAAAGCCGCTTTTAAGGCGAAAAAGATAGATGTCGCCCTAAAAGATCTTTTGGGCAGCACGGCTGCTGCCAATAGCAAAGATATCA
>QILK01000150.1 GCA_003233345.1 Gammaproteobacteria bacterium
GCAGTGTCCAAACGTTACGATAACAACCTCTATCAGACAAGAAAGTCGGAATTGGCCCTGAACTCGCGTGATGGTTTTTCAACCAGTAGACGTGGTTGGGGCAGGGCAAATATTGCCGACATATGGTTTGCTTATGCCTATTTTCAGCGTGATGCAGATACTCGCCTGATCAGTCAGGGTAGTAACAATTCGCGCACGCAGTCAAATTTGAAGTGGGAGTGGAAGGCGAAGGATACTTTTTCACTTTGGGCCGGGGTACGATATTGGGATTGGGGATGGAAATCCTCTGAGGGGGAGGTGCCGATTGGATACGCCTCTGCCTATATGAGTACAAACAATAGAGATTTTGGCGCTAATACCTCCGGTTGCTGGTGGGGCTGGTTTTGCAATAGTGGCTGGGGATTCAAGAACAGGACGGCTGAGACTTTGGCGGATACTCAAAGTAACAAGTTTCGTTTATCTGCCGGTTATGGGGGAATGCAGCCGTATTATGACCTTGCGGATACAAGCAGTGGATCAAATGTCGTGCAAAAACGAAGCCCGACGACTGCCCTGGGTATAGAAGTAAGGCGTAAAGTTAATTCCCCAATACGGACCTCAAGTAATATCAATAATCTTGGTTCTACCCAAGCCTATGTTAGCGGCTCAACTAGAAATGGGCTCGGTGCGACAGGCCTGTATCGTGTGGATGATCAATTTGCGGGTAATAATTACGGTGTATCGGCTGTCGCCAGGGCCGAGCTTTACTTCTCACGGCCGATTGGGGTAGGTACCCGGTTTCGCTTTAATCAACGTGCCGATGGGAAAATAGAATATGCCAATCTTTTTAATCCCTACTGGGATGTCAGGCTGGTCGATGCCTCATTTGAGCGCAATGCCGCCCTGGTCGCCAGGGGCCTGTCGAGTGTATTTTAATAATGATTAACGCCAGAACTAAAGCCGCTTCACTGTTACGATTGCCGGTCTTAAGCAAAAAACAGGCAGGGCAGGCAATGGTTGAATTTACTGTATTTGCACTTTTTGTCATGACACCAATTTTCCTGATGATACCGGTATTGGGGAAAATAGCGGATATGAATCAAAAGACAGTGTTGGCTTCTCGGTACGGTGCATGGGAACGGACGATCTCCACGCCAACTTCCAAATCTGAAGCTACCATTACCAACGAGGCCAGGCTGAGATTTTTTGCGCGTAACAATAAATACATCGTAACAAACGAAGCTGTCAACGAGCAAAATAATGAAAGAAGCTACCTTTGGCGTAGCATTTCTAACTCCTACGACCCAATGCTGACAAAATTTAGTGATGTCAACAGTACCATAGCAACAAATGTGTCTACTAGCGTTCGAGGTGGTTTTGTTCTTGCAGACATTGGCTTGAATGTAGTAAGACCTACTTCCAGAGACTTTAATCAAACTTATGATATTTATCGTTCAGAAATGTCACTACCAGTTGCCACTAACAGTCGGCTTAAGTTTTTAGACAAAGGAATTGATTGTGCCGGGCAAAATAGCACCGCGACTTTTGTTTGCATCAAGCGCCAAAATGCAATTTACACTGATACCTGGAGTGCAGGTTCAAGCGGTCAGGTAGCCAGCCGTGTTCAGGACATGGTGCTGACATCAAGAGAAAGAGCAATAGGCACCGTCCTGCGAAACACGCTGGGCCGTATTCCATTTGGGATGTTTAGAGAGGTGAATTGGCTGGATCTTGGCATCGTAAGGCCCGATGTATTGCCAGCTGATCGGTTGGGCGGTCTCGCTAGGTACAGAAATAATTGAAACACCTGGGTCACAAAAAGAAATGATTATATTTAATATTTCATCAAAAAAGTTAAAACAGGTATTGCTATTAGCAAGCTTGCTGATAAGCACTACAAGCTTCGCTTCTTTTTTTGATAAGTGGCCAGAAATACCTTCTCCACCGGAGTCAAAAATGGCGTGGGTTGCACAGAACATGACCCAAAATGGCGTGCCGATGAAAATCCAAACTTTTTCATCAAAGCTTGATGCGCAATCTATTGCAAAATTTTATATATCCGCCTGGTCAAAAAATGGCGGACCAGAACCGGTAGTAAATAAAGCTAATGAATGGACTATCATCGGGAAAATACAGCGCGGTTATGTTCTGACTGTACAAGCAAAAAAAACCAAAAATGGTTCGGGCAGCGAGGGATTTTTAGCTGTAAGTACACTGATTTCATCAATAAAATCTGATTCGATTCGCTCAGATACCAAGTTTCCCAGATTGCCAGGCACAAAAATGATGTCTGATACTCGCTCTCTTGATTCAGGTCGAGCAGGAAAAACACTCATATTAAAAAATGATCATTCAGTCGGGTCCAATACTTCGTTTTATTTGAGTAATTTAAAGTCCAAGGGCTGGTCAATTGATCCTATGACAGAAAGGGCGTCGCGCACATCGGGTCATAGCGCCTACCTGTATTTTAATCGTAATGATGAATCAATTACTCTAACCATTACGAGAATACAACACGAAACAGGCAGCTCAATAGTTGTTAACATAACCAAGACTAGCGTCTGAACGGAATAATATAAGGAGGGCCTAGTTTGCGTAAAAAACAAAAAGGACAAAGTACAGTCAGTTATATTATTGCCACTTCTGTTATGGTGGTAGCATTATTTGTTCCCTGGGGCGGACAACCATCGGCAGTTGTTCAATTTCTGGAAGGGGCCCGTGCCTTGCATGCGGCTAGCACCTACAACTTGTCATTACCCTGATGTAATAATTGCCTGCTGCAATAACTGTAGTATTTCCTGTAATTGACAACAATTTACAAAAGCCATTGGGCTGATTCTATTTTGCGTGGAGTAAATAAAGCATGGGTTTATTAAGAAAATTCAAAAAAAATCGTGACGAGACCTCTTCGCTCACGCCTGATGGTATGGGTGCCATAAAACCAGAATCGGCAAAAAAATTTACTATTAATAAAACTTCTTTTGCATTCGTTCTCGCCATAGCGCTCGGAATTTTGGGCGTCATAACGGCAAATAGCTGGATCGAAGACAGAATTACAGCAATGGAAGATGAATTTCGCTCTAAAGACAAGATGGTGAATGTCGTTGTACCGAAAAGAGATATTGCCAAAGGCGAAAGAGTTTACGCTGCAGATTTGTCGGTACGTAAAATGCCGCTGGCATATGTTGATCGGGGCACAGTCACACCTGACCGGTTTGAGATAGCAGTTGGCCAGACGCTTACGCATGATGTA
This sequence comes from Gammaproteobacteria bacterium, assembly GCA_003233345.1. Classification (GTDB taxonomy): domain Bacteria; phylum Pseudomonadota; class Gammaproteobacteria; order SZUA-21; family SZUA-21; genus SZUA-21. The sequence continues at coordinate 3,233 of QILK01000150.1, forward strand.
CAGCAAGGTAGGCCCGTACTCTGGGCGCATCTACGTGGAGGCCAGGTGCCAACGTTTTCCGGGATGTTGCCTGATGGTATGCGCGCCTTGACTATTCTTGTTGGCGAAACTAACACAATTTCCGGCATGCTGCAGCCACAAGACCGAGTTGATATTTTTATGACGCTTAGTACTAACAACAGAAATTCGACTATGCCACTTCTGCAGAACGTATTGGTGCTCGCTACAGGTACTTTTGTACGTTCCATTACGCAAGAAGATTCACAAATGAATAACAGGCGATTCAGCACTATAACGGTACTGGTTAAACCGGATAAGGCCAAGATGATAGTCTTGGCTCAAAAGGAAGGATCAATTTCAGTGGTATTACGTCATCCCGAGGATCAAAAACCGGGCCCTGAGACGCGCATTACCAAGGCCACATTACTAAGAGAAGGACGATCTAAAAGGACGTGGGTTAGTATTATTACAGGCGATACCTGATTAATTTTTTATCTATTTATTTAATCTGAATTAGTCATGATGCATGAGTGTAGATTGTCAAAATTTTTAATCCAACAATAAATTTTCCCCATAAATTAACAAATAAAGTGTAGTGATAATGAAGTTTATATTAAGAAGCACAGTCGTGATATTGGTGTTGTCATCTACAGTATTTACTGGACAAACTTTAGCAGGCGAAGTGAAAGCTGGAAAATTTTCACTTTTTGTAGGCGATGTTAAAGTCCTGAATAATGTCACTGCAAAAAGAATTGCAATTGGGAAAAAATCTGTACTTAAAGTAAGAGTATTGTCAGGTAAACAATTACTCATTATTGCGCAGAAAGTGGGCGCGACCGATATGCATGTATGGCTAAAAAATGGCGATGAAATGCGCTTTAATATTCAGGTGAAGGATCCTGAGGTAAGAGCTGGTCTTGAAGACACCATTATAATGAAGGTCAAAATAATTGAGTTTTTAACATCCAAGCTCAGAGAGTTAGGTATTAAGTGGAATAGCACCATAGATGGCCCAACAGCCGCTGGCGCTGTTGATTTTCGGAGTAACAATTTGTTTCGTGGCTCGTCAACTAACCCTATATTTGACTCGCTGCCGCTAAGGGTTAATCCGCTTCAGACTTACTTCGGTATCGCTACTGAAATTAAATCGAAAATTAACTTAATGGTTCAGGCTGGCGATGCCTTCACCATAGCCGAGCCTACACTTAGCACTAAAAACGGGGGTAGAGCCAAGTTTTTAGCCGGTGGTGAAATACCCCTCAGTACTACGTCGGCCTTTGGTGCCGCCCAAATTGAATACAAGGAATACGGAATTAAATTAAACGTGGCACCGGTTGCCGATGAATATGGAAATATTTCTGCTAACTTGATGACAGAAGTCAGTCGCCTGGACTTTGCAACTTCAGTTAATGGGCAGCCCGGATTTCTTACACGCCGCACCGAAACAGAAGTGAGTGTAAAAGCGGGTCAAACCATTGTCATATCAGGTCTGATCAGCCAGGAACAGAGTAGAGATGCGGAAAAAGTACCGCTGTTAGGTAATATACCAATAATTGGCTACCTGTTTAAATCTGAGCGTTTTCAGTCAAAGAAAACGGAGTTGGTGGTTTTTGTGACACCCACTGTTAGAAAATCCGCTGCTGCTACAGATTTCGGAGAATTTAGTGGCATTATTGAGCGAGTTGATGCCAGGAAAGAAGCCATCGCCAGCCACCTCAATGGTGTCATCGTGGATTAATTATGATTACAGTAAAATGTGAACAGCCTGGTTTTGAACCCATTGTTCTTTCGTTAGCGAAGGGGGGATGTACTATTGGTAGTGGCAGGAAGAATGACATAATTATTCCGCAGAAGAACGTATCCAGAAAACATGCAGTTATTGGCCTCATAGACGGCAAAGTAATGATCAGTGACCTGGGCAGCATGTCTGGCACTTGGGTTAATGAAGAGCGTATTGTCACCCATGGCCCGCTTGGCGCCCAGGATTCTATTGTAATTGGCACTGGTAAAATCAGTGTCAGACAAATTGTTGAAAATCGTGACAAATCAGAAGTATCCAGTGCAAATAGTAAACCGGAAAGTAAAATTACGCCGGCTGCGCCAAAACAAAAAACGACCAAGCCCGAACTAAAATCTTCAGATCAAGACAATTCATTGGACAAAAAAAAATCTGATGAAAAAATGATTTACTGGCGACAGTTTATCCACGAACGAATCCTTAAGCATATGGATTTGAGGCGGAAAGACGTTCATCGCATGTCTGATGAAAAAGTGAAGCGGGAAACTGAAGCCATAATCGATGAGGTGTTGCTCGAGCATAAAAATGATATACCGGAAGAAATAAACAAAGCGGCACTGCGTAAAAATGTGTTGGATGAAGCGATTGGACTTGGTCCACTGGAAGTCTTGTTAGAGGATGACTCAGTGACAGAAATCATGGTGAATAATTACGATGAGATTTTTGTAGAAAAACATGGAAAACTTACGCTAAGTGAGTCTACCTTTACTAATGCCAATGCGACCATGCAAGTAATTGAACGTATTATTACACCCCTGGGTCGTAGAATAGACGAAAGCAGCCCGATGGTAGATGCAAGACTGAAAGATGGCTCTCGTGTTAACGCAATTATCCCGCCATTGGCCATCAAAGGGCCCTGCATTACCATACGAAAATTTGCCAAGGAACGTCTTGAGTTTAAAGACTTGCAAAATTTTGGTTCTATAAGCGAAAAAATGGTTGAGTTCCTTAATATTTGTGTTGTTTACCGTAAGAATATTGTTGTATCAGGTGGTACCGGTTCCGGTAAAACAACGTTGTTAAATGTTTTATCTAACCTGATTCCAAAAGATGAACGAATTGTCACGGCAGAAGATGCGGCAGAGCTACAGCTCAATCAGCCGAATATAGTATCGCTTGAATCAAGACCGCCAAATTTAGAAGGAAAGGGTGAAGTAGCGATTCGCGACCTGGTTAAAAATGCCCTCCGTATGCGTCCAGACCGAATCGTGGTTGGTGAGTGCCGCGGTGGTGAAGCACTTGATATGTTACAGGCGATGAATACTGGTCATGATGGTTCGTTAACCACTGCCCACGCCAATAGTCCGCGAGATATACTTTCAAGACTGGAAGTTATGGTTTTAATGGCCGGTATGGATTTACCCGTCACTGCGATTCGGGAACAACTCGCTTCTGCCGTAGATATCATCGTCCAGCAAACTCGTTTTACATGTGGCTCTCGTAAGGTTACCCATATTACAGAGGTGACGGGAATCGAAAGCGGCAAGATTCAGCTACAAGATATTTTTCTTTATAAACAAGACGGGGTAACGTCTGAAGGAAAAGTAAAAGGTGAATTTGCTCCTTGTGGCTTTGTACCATCATTTTATGACGACCTTGCTAAAATTGGTGTCAATGTAGATTTATCTATTTTCGATAACAAGGAAAAACTGGCGCAGTAATTATGGGACTCTACTATTACGCCAGTGTTGCCATGATGTTCCTCGGAATCACGGCGGTGATATGGGGGACCATGTTGGCAATTTCCAAATATACTGTTTGGTATAAAAACGAGTTCACTGAAACCCTCAATCAAAATTTCCACACCATGTTCATGTTTGTGGATGCGGACAAATATTTTTATATTTACGTCGTCTCATTCTTTTTACTACCAGTATTGGTATATCTCTCTAGTGAAAACGTAATTTACACAGTAATAACTGTTATCTTAATGTTGATGGCACCAAAGAGCATTCATAAGTTCATGTTTAATCGCCGTCAAAAAGAATTAGTAACGTCACTGCCAGATACCTTAGTGCAGATATCAGGTAGTTTACGGGCTGGTGCCAGTCTCGCAATATCAATCGAGGCCATGGTCAAGGAAACAAAAGGGCCTGTGGCCCAGGAATTTTCGCTAGTATTAAGAGAAATGCGTATCGGTGTTTCTATGGACGATGCTTTTGATAATCTGGCCAAGCGTGTAAATGAAGAAGAATATACCCTGGTTGTGGCGGCATCACGGATTGCAAGAGAGGTGGGCGGTAATTTATCTGAAACCTTCGAGCTCCTTGCAAACACATTACGTAAAAAAATAATGATGGAAGGCAAGATCAATGCTTTAACGGCACAAGGAAAACTTCAGGGCTGGGTAGTAGGATTACTACCAATTGGCATGATGCTTATTTTGATGCAAATGGAACCAGAAGCAATGCGCCCATTATTGCATAGTGTTGTCGGTTGGGGGTTCCTAACTATAGTTATTATTATGGAATTACTTGGTGCTGTAATGATTAAAAAGATTGTAACAATTGATATTTAGGTGAATTTGAGATTATGGCATCGCTTTTAATATCTTTAGTATTTGGAATCTCTATCAGCATTCTTGTCTGGGTCGTATATAAAATATTTGCCGGCGTACAGGAAGAGGATAGAACTTACCTGGATATATTACCCAGCGGTTTTAGGCTGATTTGGCCGTTGGTGCGCTTGTTTGTAGAGTATTTCGGGCCTCGTATAAGCCAGGAATATCGACTGAAGATGCAGAAAAAATTAAAAAAAGCAGGCGCAGATTACGCAATAAGCCCCGAGCAATTTCTCGGCGGTAAAATTATTGGCGCAATAATCGGTATTTGTTTTGGTGTGATTGTGGCCGTCGTTGTCGAAACAGGCCCCATTCTTACAGTGTCCATGCTTGGCTTGCTTGGTTATATCTATCCCAGCATTTGGTTAAATGAAATTTCACAAAAAAGGGCAAAGGAAATTTTCCGTGCACTTCCATTTTTCCTGGACATCATTACTCTCTGCGTCGAGTCCGGTTCAAACCTGTCTGGCGGACTAAAACAGTCCGTTGATAAGGGGCCTGATGGACCGCTAAAAACAGAAGTAAACAGAATGATGCGTGAAATGCGGGCGGGTAAATCTCGCGCTGAGGCGTTACGTGCCATGGCAGACCGGGTAGACATGACAGCTATTACTTCATTGGTGAGCAGCTTGATACAGGCGGAAAAAATGGGTTCTAACATCGGGCCAGTGCTTCGTTCCAACGCCGAGCAACGAAGAGAAGAGCGTTTTCAAAAAGCTGAAAAAATGGCTATGGAAGCGCCCGTCAAATTGCTTGGCCCACTTGTTATGTTCATATTCCCAAATACATTTATTGTTTTATTTTTCCTTTTAATGGTAAAAGCGGTGCAGGAAGATATTATTTCCTGGGCACCGTTGGTAAAAGGACTTGCATGGCCGGGTTAAAAACACTTTAAGACTATAGAGAGCTATATTTATGTTGAAGTTATTTCGTTATACCAGAAAAGCACCCAGGAACCTTGTAGTAGGTTTGGTAGCGTTACTGATTGCCTCATGTGGAGGCCCGGGGGGTGAAGACTCCCTGCCAATAGGGGCAAACGTCGATATTTCACCAGCTGGCAAAACATGGGTATTAACTGCTGCCAATCCACCCCCATGTCTTGTCACAGGGCCGTTTACAATCAGCAACCATACGGTTTCGGTAAAAAATAGTGATGGACAGGCATTACTGGGAGTGCCTGTCTCACTATCAATGGATTTAACTGCTGCAAATTTTACGGGGCCTACGCTTTTGGAATTATTTATCGATTTTAATGGCAATGGAAGCCCTGAGGCGTCAGAGTTAGTTTCCAGTAATTATGGCTCCTATAATATAGATACTTCGCAAAAGAACGGTACAGTTAAAATAATAGTCAGGATGAACCAGAGTTGTCGATATGGCGGTGCACTCACTGTGCTAGCTGGTACAGTGAGCGGATCAGCACAATTTGAAATTGTTAAATAGTAACAGGTTGCAAAAACAGTATTGAGCTGATAATTAGTTTAATGGATAAAATTAATATGTATCTTAAGGGCGAATCCAACCCTCTTTTTCGCTGTAATCATGCAAAAACAATGATGCAAAGATTAAAGGGATTGTTGGGTGCTGACGAATTAAGCCTTGATGAGGGTCTGTTAATTGAGCCATGTAATAGCGTTCATACCTTTGGCATGAAACATGGATTAGATATCATTTATTTGGACAAAACAGGCACAGTCTTGAAGTGTATAAATAATATGTTACCAAGACGCGTTTCTGCGGCGCGACATGCCAAATATACACTTGAGTTAGGCGTAGGTGCTATTGTTCATAACAATATTAAAGCAGGGGATAAGCTGTTTTGGAGATCGGTATGAAATATTTCGCTATGTTGTTTATTTATGCTTTTGTTTCCGCTTGCGCCACAACAGAAGAGGCGCCTGGTAAGAGCGAGATTTATACTATATCAAATGACGCAGACAAGGCTTATACAGAATCAGATTGGGCTACGGCTGAGGTAAATTATACCAGGCTAACCATGCTGGTGCCTAACGATGACAGGGCCTATTTTAAACTTGGTAATATTTATCTTAAACAGGGTAAAACTGCAAGCGCAATCTCATCTTACAATGCCGCGATATTTCGAGACCCGGACAAAGCAAAGTACTACAACAATATTGCGGTAGCAAGAATCATGCAAGCAAAACAGGCATTGAAAATGGCCATTGATAAAGCATTACCGACAGATGGATTTTTAACAAATGCAAAAGTTATGTTAATCAGGTTAAATAATATTAATAAGCGATCTGAGAATAAATAACTAATGGACAGGCAGTCTAATGATAATGAAACGTAAATTGTTGTATAAACTAAGTACACGCCCACAAAAGCAGGTTGGCGCGTCAATTGCTGAGTTGCTTGTAGTAATGCTGGCTATGGCTCCACTTGTACTGGGGGCAATCCAAATGGCTATGTTTTACCATGCCAAGTCTATTATAAACTATGCAACATTCGAGGCAGCAAGAGCGGGTGCTGTTGCAGGCGCCCAGAAAGGTCCCATGAAAAGTGCTTTTGTAAGAAATGTCTTACCGTTATATGGGAGCGGCACTTCTGCGACCTCCATTCTCGCGGCGCGTGCGAGAGCTCTCGATGTCTGGATAATTACTATTCCTGGTACAAGTCGTGGTGCCGGCGGAAAAATCCAGCTTCTTAGCCCAACACGCGAAGCGTTCAGGGATTTTGGTTTGCGTATTGGTGGCGGGCAGTTAACTATACCAAACGACCATTTGCGTTATCGGGCAAAAAATATTGGTGGAACGTCCAATGTTAATGTGCAAGATGCTAACTTGTTAAAAATAAAAGTGACTTTCGGTTATAAAATGATTGTTCCAGTCATTAACAAGATAATAGCCAGGATTATGTTGATAGCTGATGCAAGAAATGCAAGTTATTATCTTGGTACGCCCCCAAGATTGCCCATTGTTTCTTATGCTACCGTTCGTATGCAATCTAATGCTATTTACAATAGAGCTAATTATCCAACATTGGGTGATCCCGCGATATAATATTATTACAATAAATTAATAAGAAGGAATTTAATGAGCAAGTTATATTATTATACGATGGTTGGTCTAGTTGTCCTTTCAGTACTGCCAATTTCAAAGGTCATTGCCGAAAAAGATCATGCTTCTTTTTTAAAAGGACCATCGTTTAAAGCAAATTTAAAGGTGAGCAATAAAAACAACCCACGCATGTCGCAAAAATCAGATGTATGGAAGAGTAAACATGGGTTGCGAATGGTTGGACCTGGACCTGGCGGTCAAAAAATGGTCACGCTAACAATTAAAGACGAAACTTATATGTTGCTGCCTGATCGCCGTAAATACATTAGTGCCTCAGAAATTAAACAGCAAGCCGATAAAAATTCGAAAGAGGGGCCGATGGAACTGTTTGCAGGTAAACCTTGTCAAGGTTTTGCAAAGTCGAAAAAAGCCAATACTACTAAGGTTGCAGGCAGAAAAGTCACAAAATGGTACTGTGGACAATCTTCAGGGCTAGACAATACTGTGCATTACTTTGATGAAAGCCTCAAGTTGGTTATAAAAGTTAAGAAGCCTAACGGCATTGTTATGGAATTATCAAATATTGAGGAAAAATCACTGGATCGAAAGTTATTTGAGATCCCGTCAGGTTACCAAAAGATGACATTTGCGCAATTGATGATGCCGCCGGGCGCGGGTCTTGCGCCGTTTACCGAAGCAAATAAATAGCAGATTATTTTTATCACGTGAAAGAGGTTACATTACCAGGCTCAATGACAATGCAGTTTATCAGCAAACAACACTTATGTAGTGACGTCTTTATTTGCTATTTCTATCCCTGACAGCTAACTTATTTGACTATGGTCTTTCCTGGACCATGATACAATTAATTACTCAATAACTAATTGCCGCAAGCAACAAGCTAGACAAAAATCAGTCGTATTTTTGTCTTGATGTCCTATATATAATAGTATGAACTAAACTGGACTGGTTACAGTAAAATAATATGCTATAATTCATGTAGTTATTGTATTATTGTAAAGTAAATACTATGTAAAGACTGAGCTTTATGGATCAAAATTACCTCGAATTCGAACAATCCATTGCCGATCTGGACGCCAAGATCGAGGCCTTACGCCATGCCGATAGCAGTGGTGATATTGATATTCATGAAGAAATTACACGGCTTCAAGGCAAGAGCCTGAAGCTGACAGAATCCATTTTTTCTAACCTCTCACCCTGGCAGATTTCGCAACTGGCACGTCATCCGCAACGCCCCTATACCCAGGACTACGTTGATCTCATGATGACCGACTTCCAGGAATTACATGGTGATCGTTTATTTGCCGATGACCACGCAATTGTTGCTGGCCTGGCGCGGCTTGATGGTCGCCCGGTTATGGTTATTGGTCACCAAAAAGGCCGGGATACCAAGGAAAAAGTGCGCCGTAATTTTGGCATGCCGCGACCAGAAGGTTATCGCAAGGCCATGAGGTTAATGCGCCTGGCAGAACGTTTTGGCATACCTATTATTACACTCATTGATACACCTGGTGCTTATCCCGGTGTCGGCGCTGAAGAACGCGGACAGAGCGAGGCCATTGCCAGAAATTTATACGTCATGGCGGATCTTAAAACACCCATTATCAGCGTCGTGATTGGGGAAGGCGGATCTGGCGGAGCCCTGGCAATTGGTGTTTGTGACAAATTATTCATGCTTGAGTACGCGACTTATTCAGTCATTTCTCCCGAAGGCTGTGCTTCGATTCTCTGGAAGAGTGCCGACAAGGCATCGGTTGCAGCGGAATCTATGGGCATTACTTCCGAGCGACTTAAGAAGCTGGATTTGGTTGATGAAATTATTCCCGAACCACTTGGCGGCGCCCATCGCGACAAGGCAATGGTCGCAGCTTCACTGAAACAGTCGCTGATTAAGGCGATCGATAAATTTAACAACTTGTCTACCGATGACTTGTTGCAGACTCGTTACCGGCGATTAATGCAGTTCGGCCAATTTAACGAGAGCCAATAACACCGCTCCTGATCACACCAGGTCTGCTAATACTGGTTTGGTGTTCGCGCTTTGATTTGATTAATAACCTGTCGATAGTAATCACACAATGGCCAGCTCATTACCAAGCCACATTAATAA
>QILK01000176.1 GCA_003233345.1 Gammaproteobacteria bacterium
TTAAAACCGTGATAAAACATAACCCGGATGATGCGGCTGTCTATCTGACTATTTTTCAGTTACGCTGCTTTGATATCAATCTCGATTTCCCGGATCAAATTAACATTTATCAACGCCTAAAAACGGCCAATGCCAGCAACGCGGCAATTTCAACGCTAGGGCAAATGCTACTCGTTAGAGAGCGGGGAAAATGTACCGGAATAAGCAATGCAGAACTAAAAAAATTGCTCGATTCGATTTTAGTCAACAAAAAATTTCAGCATTTTTTTGCCGATGTTCATTTTCTCTATGCCCGATACTATATCCTGCTTAAAGATGCGGACACTGCGCTTAAACACCTCCGGTTATCGTCCCAGCACTCGGAACGCATAATGACCCTGATGTACCAAATTCAAACCTTAAGCTACTTAAAAAAATATGATGATGCCTTGGAAGTTGTCAGCCAGGCAAGAAAAATAATGGGTAAAAAACTCAAAGACAAGTTAATTTACACAAAAATTGTAAACACCTGGGAAAAGAAATTACGCGACATTGTAAAAACCCGCAAACATTAACTAGTATTAGACTATGCTAACCGTCAAGGAGTCAGCCGTGCCAAGTACCCCCGAGCTGTCGATTATTTTGCCATGTTACAACGAAGCGAATAACTTGCCCAAGTTTCTGCCAAAACTTAGAGAAGCATTTTCAGATGCTGAAATTATTATTGTCGACGATGGGTCTACCGATGATTCCTGCTCAATAGCACAAAGTCACGGCGTTAAAATTATTTCCCATAAACATAACATGGGTAATGGCGCTTGTATAAAATCAGGTGCGCGTGCAGCCAACGGTAAAAATCTGGTTTTTATGGACGCCGATGGACAACATAATCCCGCAGACATTCCCGCCATGCTGGAAAAGCTGCACTCGGGTTATGATATGGTCGTCGGTGCCAGAGCCCAACAGAGTCATGCATCACTATTAAGACGAATTGGTAACGGGTTCTATAACTGGCTGGCATCCCACATCGCCCGATTTAATATCCAGGATCTGACTTCCGGGTTTCGGGCGGTCAATGCCAAACGTTTTAGAGAGTTTATTCATCTCTACCCAAACGGTTTCTCTTACCCCACGACCTGTACCATGGCCTTTATCCGCTCTGGGTATCAGATCGGCTACGTGCCCATTATCGCCCTAAAGCGCGGCGGCAAAAGTCATATAAGACCGGTAAAAGATGGGTTGCGGTTTCTGGTTATTATTTTTAAAATCGGCACACTTTTTTCACCGCTAAAAGTTTTTATCCCCATTAGTCTCTTGCATTTACTCGTTGGGGTTTCATACTACTTCTATACTTATGCGACTCAGGGACGGTTTACCAATATGAGTGCGATTTTTATTATCGCCTCCATGTTGATTTTCTTAATTGGTTTGGTTTCCGAACAGATTACCGCCTTGCTCTATCAACGTAAAGATTAATGAATGATGAAAATTTTGATTGACATAGGCCATCCAGCCCACGTCCATTTTTTTAAAAACGCTATTGATCTTCTAAAAGCAAAGGGTCACACCGTTATCATCACCAGTCGCGATAAAGAATTTGCCATTAAGCTTCTAGATGACCTGGGCTTAGAACACTTTGTACTTTCAAAAATGTCTAAAGGCGGCCTGCTTGGCCTGGGCATGGAATTAATCAAACGTAATATCGCGTTATATAAAATTGTTCGAAAAACCAAACCGGATATAATGATGGCCATTGGCGGTGTGAACATTGCCCAAATAGGCAAGCTGACACGAACACCTTCCCTGGTTTTTTATGATACCGAAAACGCCAAGCTACAAAATGCGATTACCTACCCTTTTGCTTCTTGTGTTATCGCACCCCGATGTTATGAATCCTGGCTACCAAAGCGGCGCCACGTTCGATATGCGGGATACCACGAGCTGGCCTACTTGCGCAAAAATGTATTTTCACCCGATCAAAGTATTGCGATCAAATCGGGGATAAAAGCCGACAAAGACAATTTTTTAATCCGGCTGGTATCGTGGCAAGCCAATCATGATGTCGGTGAAAATGGTTTTTCTACCGAACTGACCCAACAGCTGGTCACAAAACTGGCAAGCCTCGGCAACGTTATGATCACCTCCGAATCGGGTCTACCCAATAGTCTTCGTGCTTATGAATATACCGGTGATATTTCCAATATGCATCATGTGTTAGCCCATTGCCGTTTATATGTTGGTGAAAGCGCAACGATGGCCTCGGAAGCAGCGGTGTTAGGTGTTCCAGCACTCTATGTTGCTAATACCGGTCGCGGTTACACCAATGAACAGGAATCCCGCTATGCACTGGTGAAAAATGTTGTTGAGTTAAAATGGGACAAGATCAATGCGGCCATCGAGCAAATGCTGCTGCTGAGTAAAGAGCAAATTGCAAAAAAACGGGCAACCCTGTTGAAGGATACCGTTGATGTGTCAGATTTTACCGTGGAATGTGTCGAAAGTTATCCTCAGTTCCTCAATGTCTACCAACAGTCACAAGGCGTATAATCATGTGTGGTATCGCAGGCTGGTTTTCGCAAACGCCAACGCATCAATCGCAATCACCGCAACTTGAATCGATGATATCGCGACTAGTGCACCGTGGCCCGGATGGAACCCAATGCGAGATGCTTCAACACGCGGCGCTCGGCCATACCCGCTTGTCGATTATCGATCTGCAAAGCGGCACGCAACCGATGTACTCTATCGACAAAAAAGTTTGCATTACTTTTAATGGTGAAATTTATAACTATCAGGAAATTCGACTGCAATTAATTTCTGAAGGCTATCAATTCCAGACTGAATCCGACACCGAAGTCATTATTGCACTGTACCAAATTTACGGGACCCATAAATTCAATCGGCTGCGGGGAATGTATGCGTTTGCCCTTTGGGATCAGGAGAATGCTATCGGCATCTTATGCCGGGATCCACTCGGTATCAAACCACTGTTTATCAAAACCGATCACAAGCAAAATAAATTACTTTTTGCTTCCGAGGCAAAAGCGATACTGGCCCATGAGCAAAGCGCACCTACGCTGGATTTAAAGCAACTGCATTTACTCATGAACTTTCGATATATACCCAACGACGGCTCGCTTTTCTCGGGTATTACCCAGATTAAACCAGGCGAAATATTAATCTGGAATACCGACCGGTCGCTGGAAACACAGCGTATAAAAATGGAATTACAAGTGCAATACGCCGATACGCTGGCCGCTTTCGAAGATTCTGTGGTCGCGCACTTTACTGCCGATGTGGAAGTCGGCTGCTATCTATCGGGTGGCATTGATTCGGCGCTGATTGCCAGCTACGGCAAAAATATATCCGACTATCCTTTGCAAACATTTACGCTAGATGTTGGCGATAACCCTATGGAAGCCAAATACGCAAAGCAAACGGCAAAGACACTGGGTATCATCAATCACTGCGAATCGATAAGTGACAATATCAACCATGACATTCATCATTTGATATGGCATCTGGAAACACCGAAAATCAATTCACTACAGGTCGGCCTGTTAGCACAACTGGCATCCCGGCATGTTAAAGTCAGCCTGTCAGGCGTCGGCGGCGACGAACTGTTTTATGGGTATAATATTCATCGAATATTACAATGGACGCTACGTTGTAAAAAGAGCTTGCCTGCGTTTGCGCATCGATATGCCGGCCACTTGCTTAACAAACTGGCGGAAAAAACCAGTGACCTGCCGTTCTCAGAACCAAAACGTCAGTTTCAGATGCTTGAACACCTTGGCGAATGGGGGAAAGTATATGGGTTGCTACGTAATGTTTGGGATTGCCCGGCGTTAAGAAACACACTCTACGGACCGCGGTTGCTGGATGAAGAACTACCCGATTGTTTTGAATACCTGGAAGGACAATGGCCCGGTGGCGAAGATCCGGTAACATCAGCGGCTGAATTCGAGTTCCGTCACAAATTGGTCAATGATCTGTTGTGGCAGGAAGATCGCATGAGTATGGCGCACGGCCTGGAAGTCAGGGTACCGTTTGTCGATACCTGGCTGGCACACTACACCCAAAAAATCCCGCGTCGACTGTTAATGCCCGGCACCAAACTAAAATACCATATGCGCCAGCAATTTCAGATCGCGCTTGATTACGAGGTTGCCCGCCGCCCGAAAAGCGGGTTTCAGGTGTCATCGCCTTATTTTTTCCATAAACACCTTATACCCCTTGCTGACTATTATCTCGACAAAAATCGAGTCAAAAATTATGGTCTGTTCAACTACACTTTTATAGAGAAGATATTGAAACTGGCGCCGCGTAAAAAACTACGCTGGCACTATTTTATGCTGTATTTGATGATACTGACCCATATCTGGATAGAGATATTTGAAAACCAAAAAGATTACAACAGCTGTTTCGAATGATGATATTGCCTCGGTCATCGAGCAAACTAACCGCTGGAGTCGGAAGCAACTTTATAAAGGTCACAATAAACACGATGGATTAAACAGCCCGATACTGAAACTTTTTCTAGGCTGGAGCAAATGGCCGCGTATTTTTGCCATACAAGGCATCATGCGCTTGCCGATAAATATCAGACCGTTATTTTTGGTCAAAAAAAGCTATAACCCCAAGGGACTGGCGCTGTTTGTCCAAGGGTATCTATATCGATACCAAACAACCCAACAAGAAAAATATTTGCACGAAGCTGAGAAGTTGTTACAAATTCTTATCGACATCCGCGCCAGTGACCGCTGGAAAGGCCTGAGTTGGGGTTATCATTACCCGTGGCAGGACCCCGGTTTTTACGCACCCAGTAACACCCCCAATGCCGTGGTGACCAGTTTTGTCTGCGAAGCGATGTTGCACGCCTACCGGGTTACCAAAAAAGACAGTTACCTGGATCAGGTCAATCAATCGATCGTATTTTTTACCCAGCATTTGCAACACCTAAAAGAGTCCGATAGCGAGCTGTGTTTATCCTATATGCCGATCAAGATGAGCATGCGGGTCATGGATGTGAGTATTTTAATCGCCGCCGTCATGGCTCAATATTGCCAACTGGCCGCTGATAATACCCATATGGAAAAAGCACATAGGCTAGCCACTTATGTTGCCCGACAACAAACTGAATACGGTGCCTGGTACTATACAGACCCAAAAGAAGACTCGTTGATTACCCATGACAATTATCATACTGGCTTTATTCTTGATGCATTCGACCGCTATCGCAACGCATGTGCTAAAAATAACTTGGCAGATTGCAGTCACGTTAATTATGACTTGGGTTTGAAATACTATGCAGATAATCTATTCAATAACGATGGCACGCCCCGATGGATGCATGATCAGGATTATCCGCATGATATACACGGTGCCGCGCAAGGTATTATTACTTTTTCGCGCCACTTGCAAGACCACCAGTCTTTGGTAACGAAAATACTTGAATGGAGTATTGGCACAATGTGGAACCGGCAAGGAAGATTTTATTATCAACAGACACCAGTTTACCGAAAACGTTTTACGTTATTGCGCTGGTGTAATGCCTGGATGATGAAAGCACTATCCGAATACCTTTTCCGATGTGAAAAACACTGAGAACAGGCGTCGATTATGAAAATAATCATTATTGCCGGAATGATAGATGCCAAACTGGCATCAAAAATCCAGCCCTTGCAACAGCTGGACACCATCACCCAGATTCACCTCCTGCGTAGAAACCCCTATCGCGGTGAGAAAATTATCAGCCATCACACGCCGGGTATCCTTAAAAAATTGATGCCGGTGGCAGAATGCTGGCGTTTTTTAATGCTGCTGTATTTATGTATCCGCTTTAAACCCGCATTTCTACTCGCATTGGGTACGGTTCCCCACGGCGTATACGCCTGGATCGTTGGAAAACTTTTCCGCCTCCCGGTCATTCAGCACGTGATGGGTAAAAATGATTTACGCCTGACATTCAAAAAATCACTGGGCAAAAAAATTACCCTAAAAGCGGTAAAGTCGGCAGCCGCCATTGGCGTACGCGGTATACTCAGCACAGACTATCTGATCAAAAACGGCATTAACAAGGAACAGTTGTTCATCCCCCAAAATTTGCATGACTTTGATCTGTTTAGGCCCGATCCCGGGCACACCCCGGAATATGACCTGATTTATGTCGGGCTGCTTTCGGCCTATAAACGACTTGACCTGATGATCGATGCATTGGCAATAGTGGTTAATGAGCGCCCTGAGACAACATTGCTTATCATTGGTGATGGTCCGTTAAAACAGCCGATCATTGAGCAAATCAAACGACTAAATTTATCCGCTAATATTAAACTCAGCGGAAATATTAGCTATCAACAACTGCCTCGATACTTTATCCAGGCAAAAATATTTATCATGACCTCACAGGGAGAAGGCTTACCCATGGCGATGATAGAAGCACTCAGTTGCGGTCTCCCAGTCATCGTTCCAGATGATGCAGATATTACCACGATCGCCAAAGATCACCACAATGCCCTAGTCGCCAAGCAGTGGCTCCCTGACGCTTTTGCCGATGCAATTGTCGCTCTATTAAATGACCCGGACCTTTACCACACACTACAAGCCGGGGCGTTAACGCTCCGCAATGAAAAAGAACAAGCGTATTCGTTAGAATTTCAGGCACAACTTTGGCAGAAGACCATTAACCGTATTTTATAAGCATTCATTTTTAACGGTAAGTTTTACACGGCATTTATTTTACTTCAATCTTTGCCTATTCACGGGTAAAGACTATGGCTTAATCCGCTACACTTGCTCATGATGATAGTGCTACCGCAAAAATCAGTAAATTCACTTTAAGATTCCCTGACGTCAAGCCGTTATCCTTAAAAAGCTCCAGTGTTTTTTATGCTTTATTTATTTACAATTTTATCTAAAGCTGGGTGACCGATATTGTAGTAGTGTGCGCAATAGGCGTCTGGTCTTTACGCGATAATTGTCGTGACAGTAGGAACATTTTGGTAACAAGCAGTTGGGCTGATTTTAACCTATACAAGGAAATATAAAACAACACTAATGGCTATACCTAACCCTAAAATTAATCTTCATGGTCTGGCAAAGCGGCTGGTACAAGACGGTTTGCTTGAGATAGAAGCTGCAGAAAGTGCTGTCAACAATGCGCGGAAGAAAAAAATTCCGTTTGTATCCTTTCTCGTCGAACAAAAAATACTCACGAGTAACGAAATTGCGAGCGCTGCCTCTGAAGAATTTGGCGTCCCCCTGTTTGATCTTGAGGTAATGGATCTGGAACTGATTCCCATCAGCATGGTCGCTGAAAAACTAATTACCAAGCACCATGCGTTGCCATTATACAAACGCGGCGCGCGCCTATATGTGGCGATATCTGACCCCACAAATCTGGCGGCGCTGGACGAATTTAAATTCCATACGGGTGTCAGTACTGACGCCGTATTAGTGGAAGAAAACAAACTGGCTGCGACCATTGACAACGCCTTATCGGCCGCTGACACATCAATGACCGATCTTATGGATGAAGATCTGGATAACCTCTCTATCGATGCAACCGATGATGATCCAGGTGGCGGCGATGTCACCGAGGATGATATTGATGATGCACCGGTGGTACGTTTTGTCAATAAAGTCCTTCTCGATGCGATTAATTGTGGTGCATCTGATATTCATTTTGAACCCTATGAAAAACTGTTTCGGGTGCGCTTACGAATAGACGGGGTATTAAGAGAAGTGGCATCCCCGCCGGTTTCACTGGCAACCCGCCTGGTAGCGCGGTTAAAAGTGATGGCAAAATTGGATATCACTGAACGCCGGGTACCACAAGATGGTCGCATCAAATTAACGCTCTCAAAAAACCGTTCTATTGATTTTCGTGTCAATTCATTACCCACACTTTATGGCGAAAAGGTGGTATTGCGTATACTCGACCCCACCAGTGCAAAATTAGGTATTGATGCACTCGGCTATGAAAAAGAACAAAAGCAACTCTATCTGGATGCCATGCACAAACCCTGGGGCATGATTCTGGTAACCGGCCCAACAGGTAGTGGTAAAACAGTTTCCTTATATACTGCATTAAATATTCTAAATACCGAGGATAGAAATATATCCACAGCCGAAGATCCGGTGGAAATCAATCTTTCTGGCATCAACCAGGTCAATATGAATGTCAAAACCGGTATGACATTCTCTGCCTGTTTACGCGCATTTCTTCGACAAGATCCTGACATCATCATGGTCGGTGAGATTCGCGACCTGGAAACGGCTGAAATCGCCATCAAAGCCGCTCAAACCGGGCATCTGGTTTTATCCACTTTGCATACCAATGATGCCCCGCAAACGCTCACCCGTTTAGCTAATATGGGCGTGGCCTCTTATAATATTGCTTCATCGGTCAGCTTGATCGTTGCCCAGCGCCTCGCGCGTCGTTTATGTAATAACTGCAAAAAACAGTCGACCGATATTCCAGACGAAGCATTAATCGCAGAAGGTTTTTCAGCCGACGACGTATCCTCATTAAAAATCTATAAACCCGTTGGCTGTGACCAATGCGCAGGAGGTTACAAGGGCCGGGTTGGTATCTATCAAGTCATGCAAGTTTCAGAGGAAATGGGCCGAATTATTATGGAAGGTGGTAACGCTATACAGTTGGCCGATCAAGCAAAAAAAGAAGGTATTCCAGACCTGCGTCAATCCGGTCTGAAGAAAGTAAAAGACGGTGTTACCAGTCTAGAAGAAATTAACCGAGTAACGAAGGATTAATCCAATGGCACAAAAGGCAGTCGCGGCTAAAGAAGCAACATTTACCTGGCAAGGTTCTGATAAAAAAGGAGCACGTGTCAAGGGAGAGACCACCAGTAAAAGTATCGCATTGGTAAAGGCAGAACTACGCCGCCAAGGCATCAAACCGCTATCGGTTAAAAAGAAATCGACGCTTTTTTCTGGCGCAAAAATGCAAAAGGTACGCGCTGCCGATATTGCTATCTTTGCCAGACAACTGGCAACAATGATGTCGTCAGGTGTACCGCTCGTACAATCGTTTGAAATTATCATTAACGGTAACGAGCACTCAGGAATGGTCAAGTTACTGGCCAAAATTAAAACGGATGTAGAGTCCGGTAGCACCTTGTCGGAAGCTTTGGAGAAACATCCGTTTCACTTTGATGACCTATTTTGTAATTTGGTTAAAGCGGGTGAGCAAGCCGGTATTCTCGAAGACCTGCTTGGGAAAATCGCGACCTACAAAGAACGCACAGAAGAAATAAAGGCAAAAATTAAAAAAGCCTTATTCTATCCAACCGCAATTATGGCTGTTGCTTTTGGTGTCTCGGCTATCCTGCTAATTTATGTTGTACCGCAATTCGAGGAATTGTTTGAAAGCTTTGGCGGTGCATTACCGGCATTTACCCAGGCGATTATTGATCTCTCCCGATTTTTACAGGATTATTGGTTTTTAGTCTTAGCCGGGTTTGCGGCGGTCATATTCTCTATCGCGCAAATAAAAAAGCGCTCGCCAGCATTTAGACGCTGGTTAGACAAGGCCATGTTAAAAGTACCTATCGTCGGCTCAATTGTTAACAAAGCTGCTATCGCGCGCTTTGCCCGCACAATGGCGACGATGTTTGCAGCGGGTGTGCCACTGGTCGATTCGATGAAATCGGTTGCCGGGGCATCCGGCAATGTCGTTTATTACGATGCCATTATGCGTATGCGTGATGATGTTTCAACGGGTCGACAATTGCAGTTGGCTATGCGTGATACAAAACTGTTTCCAGCCATGGTCGTGCAAATGGTGGCCATCGGTGAAGAATCTGGTAACATCGACGGAATGCTTAGCAAGGTTGCCGATTTTTATGAAGAAGCAGTCAGTAACGACGTAGATTCAATGAGCAGCCTGCTTGAACCTATTATTATGGTGGTACTCGGGGGAGTCGTCGGTAGCCTAGTTATTGCGATGTATCTACCCATATTCAAACTGGGTGCGATTGTCTAGAAAATCTTGCCTTACAGATTTATAATAGTTTACTATAATCAACGCACACGTAAAAAACCCTGATAATTCTGATCGGGGTTTTTTGGTTAAGATTAATAACATTAACAAGCTAATTCACGATAGGAATCATCTGTGACCCTCCACGAGTTTATGAGCAACTCACCGACAGCGGTTATCGCCAGCGTCTTTGTGCTCGGTGCCATGGTCGGAAGTTTTTTAAATGTGGTTATTCACCGCCTTCCAGTCATGTTGGAAAAAGACTGGAAACAACAATGTGATGAACTGTTTTCTGCTTCTGCAACCACTGAAGTCACACAAGATCAAGCGACGAAAAACCCGAGCACCAGCAAGCAAAAATATAACCTTATTAGCCCAGGATCACATTGCCCAAATTGTAGTCATAAAATTTCAGCCTTAGAGAATATTCCGATAATAAGTTATTTGTTTTTAAAAGGGCAATGCTCAGATTGCAAGCAAAGTATTTCTTTACGCTATCCGCTCATCGAATTGGTAACCGCCATTATGTCTGCGGTTGTTGCCATCTATTTTGGCTATACCTGGGCACTGGCGGCAGGATTAATTCTGACCTGGTCGCTGATTTGCCTTTGCATGATTGATTTTGACACCCAATACCTGCCCGATGTCATTACCATTCCATTGTTATGGGCCGGGTTGCTATTTAGCCTGCTGCCGGACACGACTGCCAATACGATTATGATCTCCCCCAGTCATTCGATTATCGGCGCTGCGCTTGGGTATATGATCCTTTGGTTAGTATTTCATACCTTTAAGCTAATCACTGGAAAAGAAGGGATGGGATATGGCGATTTCAAACTATATGCGGCATTAGGTGCGTGGATGGGATGGCATCTATTGCCATTAATCATAATACTATCGTCGTTTGTCGGTGCAATCGTTGGCATTGGCTTGATTATTTTTAAAGGAAGGGATAAAAACACCCCTATTCCGTTTGGCCCCTACCTGGCAGCGGCTGGCTGGATTGCGCTAATCTGGGGAAAAGATATCATCAACTTTTATAGTAAAAACCTCTTATAATCATTGCCTGCTCCTTATAGGATAACGATGCGTATGCTGGTCATTGGCTTAACAGGTGGTATTGGGTCTGGTAAATCAACCGTTGCCCGTATTTTCTCGCAATTGGGTAGTGACATGATTAGCATGGATAAAATCGCACACGAACTCACCCAACAGGATCAACCAGCCTATCGCCAAATTACTGATCTTTTTGCCCCAGAAATATTATTAGCCGATGGCAATTTAGACCGGAAAAAGCTCGGTCAACTAATATTTAGCGATTCTGACAAGCGAATCAAACTAGAAAGCATATTACATCCAAAAATTAATCAACGCGTAAAAGAAAATCTACAAAATTGTTGCGGCGATATCGTGATTGTGGAGATTCCGCTCCTCCGTGAAAAGTCACAATTTCCTTACCTGGATCGTATCCTTGTTATCGATGCAGAAGAGTCTATCAGGATTTCACGGGTAGAGATTCGCGACAACCTTAACAAAACCGAGATCAAAGCTATAATAAACACCCAGGTAAAAGCGGATATGCAAAAATCACTTGCTGACGATATAATCAATAACAACGGATTACTTGATGAACTCACAAATAAGGTTGAAAACCTATACAAATTTTACTTAACTATATCTAAACTAGTGTAGTTAAATTAATGTGTGTAATAAAACATGACATCTCATTGATTTATGTCGATAATGGTGTATTGCTAAGTTAATTGAAGGCAGATAGTTTGTGGAAAATGTAGCCAATTATGAATACCCGCTAAATGAACGCACCCGGTCATTCTTGCGACTCGAATATCTATTTAAGCAAATTCGCCATTTCCTAGACGATACGTCAGCCTGGAGTAGCCGGGTTGCACTCTCAAGTCTGATTGAAATCCAGGAAGTCATCGCCCGCAGTGATCTAAAAACTGAAATATTAAAAGAGCTTGAACGGCATACGTCAAGCCTGAATCGTCTAAAACAGCAATCGGGTATTGATCAAACCCGCTTGAAAGAAATTTTGCTGGAACTTGAGAAATTGATTGCCGATATTTATGCAAGCAATAAACCGTTCGGCCACGACTTAAAAAAGAATGATTTTTTAATTGCCGTTAAGCAGCGCGTTGCCATTCCTGGTGGCATGTGCGATTTTGATCTGCCGATTTACCATCATTGGTTATATAATACACCTGACAAACGCATTGAGATGATCGTCGATTGGTTGTCTCGTTTTAATTTTTTAGATCATGCCATTCACCTGATACTCAAGCTTATTCGTGAAAGCACACTACACCATCAGGAAATTGCTGACGAAGGTATCTACCAAAAAACACTTGATAGCGCTACCCCCTGTCAGTTGGTTCGTATCGCCATGCCTCATGACTCGATTTATTACCCCGAAGTTAGTGGTGGCAAGCATCGTGTGAGCATACGTTTTATGACCTATAGTGATATTGGTGTCAAACCTATGCAGACGCATGATGATATTGACTTTAAAATAGCCTATTGCATTATATGAGCTGAAAAAGGCTGGTGACATCGCTGATGTAAAGGATACTGCTCTAGTAAGCTTGTGCGTGCGATTTATTGTTGCAACAAGGTTATCTGTATAATTACCATTTTTAAGAACGCCCCTCTTTATACCGCCAGCCACAAGATTTTTTTTCGCGCAGACAACTGGGGTTGTAATGTCGCGAAAAAAAACTTCTGACTGGC
>QILK01000158.1 GCA_003233345.1 Gammaproteobacteria bacterium
TTATACTTGAATGGGTGGGTTATCGTAATCTATCAATCTATATTATTCTTGGTATCCTTGGTAGCAGTTTGTCAGTGGCAGCCTATAGCCTTATTAGTGGGGTACTATCAGATTTTTTTACTCGCCTAGACACGGGCGAAGGGCGTCTGGCAGAAAAGACCCGGGCATTATTGTCGATGAAGTCTGAACAAAAAATGCCCGGATTGGTTTGGATAAGGCTGGTTACTACGATTTCTATTTGGTTTGCCTTGTTGTTTATTCTTATAAAAATATGGCAAATTCCAGAATCCTATACTCAGCCGGTAATTACAATTTTTACCAGTGGTTTTCGCGTTGGAAGTTTTAATATAGCGCCTCAGGCTATTCTTGGCGCTATTTTGACGTTATCAATATTATTATTTATCAATAGTTGGTTTAAAAGAAAGTTAGAAAAACGCTGGTTGCCAAAGACAGCAATGGTGCGTAGCGCGCGCGAATCAAATCGGGGTGTCGATCGCTATCGTTGTTGCCTTGGGTGTCGCCGGACTGGATTTGAGCAAATTGGCCCTTGTCGCCGGTGCCCTATCCGTTGGTATCGGGTTCGGGTTACAGAATATCGTTAATAATTTTATTTCTGGACTAATTTTGTTATTTGAAAGACCGATTAAAACCGGAGACTGGATCGTTGTTGACGACGTAGAAGGTTATGTCAAACGTATCAGTATTCGCTCGACACATATTCAGACTTTTGACCGGGCTGATGTCATCGTACCAAATTCAGCCCTGATATCAGGCAAGGTGGTCAACTGGATGCTAAAAGACGTTAAAGGCCGAATTCGGGTACCGATCGGAGTTGCTTACGGCTCGGATGTTCAGGCAGTAAAAAAGGTGTTACACGAAATCGCCGGTGAACACCCGGAAGTAATAAAGAGTGAAATTTTAGCCCCGGCACCGGTTGTACTGTTTATCGGTTTTGGAGACAGTTCATTGGATTTTGAACTGCGTTGCCATATTCGCGACATTGATAAAAAAGTCCAGACAACTAGCGATTTGAATTTCGCGATTGATGCTGCGTTTCGCGCACAGAAAATTGAAATACCTTTTCCACAGCGGGATATACATATTATTGGCACGGAAGGCAATCCTGCGACTGAGCATATAAAAAATAAGGATTAATCAGCTAAATATCTCATGCAATTGACCGGTTAATTTCAAGCATATTCATTAGCAGTCGCTATCTATAACTAGACACTAAGGAATTATAGATAGGAAATAATCATGTCTGAAAAAAAGGCAACTATTCTTGTGGTTGATGATAATGAAGTGAATACGGATATTCTAGTGCGCCGTCTGGAAAAATTCGAGCATAAGGTGATCAGCGTTTCTAACGGACAAGCTGCGATGGATATACTCTACGCAGAAAAAGTCGATTTAGTCTTGCTGGATATTGTGATGCCGGATATCAGTGGATATGAAGTCTTGGATAGAATTAAACGCGATGAGCGATTGGCGCCTATTCCTGTCATTATGATCTCCGCGCTCGATAAAATGACTAGCGTCGTACGCTGCATCGAAAGCGGTGCTGATGACTATCTCACAAAGCCTTTTAGCCCGGTATTGCTCCATGCAAGAGTGAATTCATGTTTAACTAAGAAAATTGCCGAAGATAAGGAAAAATTATATCGGAAGCATCTTCGTGAGTACGCGCTTGAAATTGAAGAAAGTGCCAATGAAAAAATAGACAAAGCCACAAAGCGTAGTACAGCTCATTATATTTTTCTAGCAAAGCTAGCGGAACAGAAAGACAAATATTTAGGACTTCATCTGCAACGAGTCAGAGCCTATTGCGATGCTTTAGTCAAAAAAATGTCGACGATGTCTGAATTTCGAAACAAAATCGACCGTGAGTTTATTGAAAATTTGTATGCGACCAGTTCATTGCATGATATTGGCAACTCGCTTATACCCGATTGTATAATTCTTAAAGAAGGTAAATTTGAAAGCCATGAGCGCGAGCTTATGAAAAAACATACACGGTTGGGGATGGGCCTGGTGGAAGAGATGAAAAATTCGGGTAGCAACAGCGGATTTGTCGATATGGCGATAGATATCACCGGAGGTCATCATGAAAAATGGAATGGTAGCGGATATCCGCATGAACTGGCAGCAAACGCCATACCCTTATCGGCGCGGATTGTCGCAGTTGCTGATGTTTATGATGCGCTGGTGTCCAGGCGTAACTACAAGAATCCCTATTCTAGAGAAGAGTCTACAGAAATAATAAAGTCTGGCAGAGGCGTTGAATTTGATCCAGGAATAGTCGATGCTTTTATGCAAATAGAGGCAACAATGTGGACGATAAAAACGGATTACCAGGATGATATCGATGAAGACTATTTGGAGAATATTGCCTGATTCGGTATTCGCCTACAACAATGGACTAGGATGATAATATGCGTGATTGGCGCCGACAATTTCACATTTCAGTATTGATGCTGTTTTTACTTATGGCTGTTTCACTATCCTATCTGTATCGTTATATTGCTCAAAAAAATCTGATTAGCCAAAGTGAGCTAAGTTATCGCTCCTTTACCCGTCTTGTTTCCAATGTGATGGCGCCGGAAATCACATTTTTGTCGGCGGGTGGCAGGGGGATAGAGTTAAAGCAGAAGCAAATTGATAAACTGGACGATATGGTTAAAAATTTTTCGTTAGGGACACCCATTTTAAAGGTTAAAATATTTGACCGCCGCGGTAAAGTTGTTTTTTCGACGAGCAGCGATGATATCGGAACGGTAAAACACAGGGCCTATCCAGGAAATATAGCACTTAAAACAGGTAAGGTTGTATCCAGCCTTGCTTACAGAGATAAATTTGTTGCGCTCTATAAACTTCACACCCAGGTTGATGTATTATCAACCTATCTGCCTTTAAGGCAGAACGCAACTTCGTCCATATTCGGTGTTGTAGAAATTTATTCTAATATAACACCTTTGTTCACTGAGCTCGGATACGGACAATTTATTTTTGTATTGGCGATAGCATTAGTCCTTACCGCATCCTATATTGTTTTCTGTATAATTTTGCGTAAAGCCAACCTGGAAATTAGCAATCATATTAGCGATAAAGAAAAATCTTCCAATGCCATTAAGCAGATTAACGCAAAGCTATCGGAAAAGGCCGATGCGCTCGAAGCTATGCACGACAGGGCGGTAAGTGCCAATCAGGCTAAAAGTGCTTTTTTAGCTAATATGAGTCATGAGCTGCGGACACCGCTAAATGCGATTATTGGTTATGGGGAGATATTAAAAGAGGATGAGCAGGGAGAACAGAACAGGGTTCAAGTTATCAGCGATCTTGATAATATCGTTGGTGCCGGCAAGCATTTACTCGATTTAATAAATGGGATTCTGGACCTGTCAAAGATAGAGGCAGGTAAACTGGAGTTATACCTTGAGGATTATGATGTTGTCAATATCTGGAACGATATCCTGAGTACAGTGCATCCGCTTGCCAGAAAAAATAATAATAAACTGACAATAAAAATAGATAAGAACCTGGGGAGCATGTATTCTGATATTACCCGCTATCGCCAAATATTTCTTAATGTTTTGAGTAATGCATGTAAATTTACCCGCGATGGTGAAGTTTCGGTGTTTGTCGATAGTGTCGTGGATACGACTGACTCAAAATGTATCCGCTGTATTGTAAAAGATACGGGAATCGGAATATCAAAAAAACAGTTAAAAAATATATTTGAGCCATTTCAGCAGGCTGATCTATCAACGACCAAGGAATTTGGCGGAACGGGGTTGGGGTTGACGATTACCAAAACCTTTGTCGACAAACTCGGGGGCAGTATTAACGTTATCAGCGTGGATGGTTTCGGGACTGAATTTACGATAGTGATTCCTGTACAAATTACCAAAGAAAAATTAGCGCGTTTGGATAATCTTAATAAAGACCCAAGAAAGATACGCTGGGGAAAAGAAAATGCAACAAACGGTCGGCGCAACTATATTAGTAAAGTATTGGTGATCGATGATGACCCGGCTATCGGTGAACTGGCAACACGTTATCTGACGGATGCAGGATTTTATGTAGAATCGAAAGAGACGGGCGAAAGCGGACTGTTGGCAGCAAAGGAATGGCAGCCGGACATTATCCTGTTGGATGTTATGTTACCGCATATTGATGGCTGGTCAGTATTAAAGCGTTTATCTGAAGACAAAAATACGATGAATATACCGGTGATAATGATAAGTATGCTTGAAGAGAAAGAGTTTGCGTCCAGTCAGGGTGTGGCTACGTTTTTTAAAAAGCCAATACAATGGCATAAAGTATTGGAATCGATTAGGATTCATGCACGGAACAATAATGAACAGATAAAAAACGCAAGCTAAAGTAGTTTTACCGGAGATATAGTGACCATAGTTTATAACGCGGCATCTTCTATTGATGCTTATATCGTAAAAAATATGCTTGAAAACGAGGGTATTCCTTCGCGCGTCGATGGTGAACACCTGCAAGGTGGTTTAGGTATACTTCCAGTATTGGGAATGGTGACGGTTAGTGTCGAAGATGAAGAGGATACTGACCGCGCGCTTAAAATAATTAAAGACTGGGAATCGTAACGATCATTGAGTTAAAAAAAGGTCAAGAAATCCCCGATATTTGCCGCTTAATAGGTATAGCACTAACATAGCGGATAGCGGGAGAAGATAAGTGGGGCTGGAAGTTTATATTCACGAAAACGAAAATTTGATAAGAATAGTAGCCGACAGAAAATTTAATTTTGCATCGGCTAGAGATTTTCGTAATGCTTATCGAAATAATCCGGGGAATATGTGCTATATAGTTGATTTTAAAAATACGCAATATATGGATAGCTCATCGCTGGGTATGTTATTGATACTTCGCGAGCATGCGGGGGATACTAAACACAGTGTCAAGCTAATCAATTGCATGGATGCACTAAAGTCGCTATTGCAAGCAGTCCGTTTTGAACGCTACTTTGAAATCAGCTAATAGCACTTAACCGTAGCCCGGACTTCGCGAAGCGAACGCCGGGACAACGAACATTTTATTTTTCCATCATCTTGGTCAGCTACTGACTATCTGTGCACACGCCTGTTTTAATTGAATTTCGAATCCTATTCCTTTTCCCCGGCGTTCGCTGCGCGAAGTCCGGGCTACTCGTTAAAACTACGCACGGCGACTGGGTTTTTTAAGTATATTCTCGGTAATAAGCTGTTCCGATTTATACGGGAAGTTTAATACATCGCCTAGTTTGTCTGAGAAAAATATCAACCACTTCGCGCATTGCTCCTGGCTAAGCTTATTACTGGCATGATAAAATATTATTCGTATAACCAGATCGTATTGCTCGAGTAAATAGATTAGCTTCTGGCCGAGATCGTTGTTTTGATATAGTTTTACCTTGATCTCCAGTGGTTGTTCGTCGCCATCATCCGGCTCTGTCCAATAGCGTTTCAAGATTTCGTTCATCGCGTACAGTACTTGTTTTATCGATGATGTCCAGGCAATGATGATAGAGTTATTGATGTCATACTGAAGGCCGTTGGTGGTCGGTAGCAGCTTATAAAGATTATTCGCGGTGCCGATTGCCAAACTGAAATTGGCGCTTTGCTTGGCTTCCTGGTCTGGAATAATAAGCGCTTTAGTGACATGGTGATATATAGATAGCGTTCGCTCGTACATGATAGTCCTGTCTATGATTTAGGGTTGGCAGGATCCTTGCCATTTACTAAAGCTTGCAATTAATCGTGCAATGCGTTTACCGGGTGAAGCCTTGTCTTCCGTAGCCTAAGGGTCAGCTGTTAAATGCAGACGTTACCGCAGATAACGATTAGAAGGGGTTTTTAGCTAGTATAGCAGAATAGAAAATCAATGCTTGATTTGCTCGCCAGCGACGGTCATGGTAAGTTTACTTTAGAATTAACCGTCAGGACAGTCCCGTGATCAATCTGGTTGTCGCACTAGCGTGTGAGGCAAAGCCGCTAATACAAGCTTATTCTTTAAAAAAATCGTCAACCATGGCTGTGTTTCCGCTATACGTCAGTGCTGATATGTTGCTAATCGTATCCGGTGTTGGAAAAATAAATGCGGCAGCAGCCACCGCTGTCTTAGCAACTTTTGCCGCTAATTTACCGACTCAGGGGTTAATAGCGTGGTTGAATATAGGGGTTGCCGGACACCGAAATAGAGCGATTGGCGACGAGTTTTTGGCACTAAAGTTAGTTGATGGCGAAACAAAAAATGCTTATTACCCAACATGGCT
Source organism: Gammaproteobacteria bacterium (assembly GCA_003233345.1). Lineage (GTDB taxonomy): Bacteria > Pseudomonadota > Gammaproteobacteria > SZUA-21 > SZUA-21 > SZUA-21. The sequence continues at coordinate 6,281 of QILK01000158.1, forward strand.
CGAAAAATTGCCGTGCCAAACGGACAATTTGCTCACCGTATCAAAAGCGATAGACAACCTTCCCGATGATTATGCGGTGGATATGGAAGCCAGTGGTTTCTATCCGATAGCGCTAAAATATTCCTGCGTTGAGCTGGTCCATATTTATAAAGTAATCTCGGATAACGCTAAGGACGATTATCGGAATATTTCCGCTGCTAGCGTAAAAAATTTGATAAATGAAAGACTTAATACTATAAAAAAGGTAGTATCGCAGCTGGTACTGGTTTGTAATAGCATGAATCGTGCGTCCGAGATTCCAGAAAGTTACCAGCAGCTCGCCAAGCAATACCACTTAACCGCTACGCAGCAAGCACAACTTAAGCGCAGCCTGTTACAATGGAATGCTTTGAGCAAGGATTGTATTATCAGCGCGTTGGGCACTGCTAAATTGAAGGATGCAAGGCAGTTGCTCACTGCTATTAATAAATTGCTCGCTAATCTGGAAATAAAATACTAAAAGAACCATATTGTGTTTTCCGTGATCTATATAGAAGAAGCGATACTTGACCATCCAAGGGTACAGGCGATTTGTGAGCGTTATAAAGAGACGCAACAGATAATCTGTCGTCACTATGGTGAAATATTTAATCGAAACAAGCAGAATTTCAGGTTCCAAAAGAAAAACCCGGCATTAATCCTCGCCCACAAGCAAAATAAACTAGTGTTACCTGCACCAGATGAATATAGTATTGGCGGTGGTTTAAACTACTATTTTTCACATATGCTTAATTGCATCTATGACTGCCGCTATTGTTTTTTGCAAGGCATGTATCGTTCGGCATTTTATGTGTTATTCGTAAATTACGAAGATTTTTTCTCGCAAATTAATAAAACGATTAACGAGCAACCCGAAAGACAAGTTTATTTTTTTTCCGGGTATGATTGCGATAGCCTAGCGCTGGAACCAGTGACTGGATTTGCCGATTCATTTTTACCTTTATTCCGTGAACATAAAAATTCGGTGATCGAGCTGCGAACCAAAAGTGTACAAATCAGAAATCTTTTGCGCCAGCCGGCTTTTGATCAGTGTGTCATTGCTTATAGCCTGTCCCCGGATAACATAGCCGACACGTTAGAACTTAAGGCTCCTGGATTGGATAAACGTCTCAAGGCAATCAGCCAGTTGCAGCAGCGGGGTTGGAATATTGGTTTACGATTTGATCCGGTGATTTACCAGACAGAATTTAAAGCCGTATATCGGCAATTTTTTCAAAAGGTTTTCTCAACGGTTGATGCCGACCAGGTACATTCGGTTAGTTTGGGTACCTTTAGAATGCCTGCTGATTTTTTTCAAAAAATGCAGAAACTATACCCGCAGGAAAAACTGTTTGCTGCTCCGCTTACCAAGCAGCAGAAGCAGATCGCTTATCATCCCGATATCGATAAAGCGCTAATGACATTTTGCCAGCAGGAGATTCTACAGTATATCCCCAAAAAGAAGTATTTCCCCTGTCAGTAGCCCGGACTTCGCGCAGCGAACGCCGGGAAGCAAAAGTGAGTAAGTTTAATTCTCATGCTATTCAACAACGCCCACTGAATAGCCCGTCACAAGGTTTTTGGGCGTTATCACTTAAGGAAATCTTGAGACGGGCTATCGGGATTTGGGCAACTGGCGAGGTCGCTATTCTTTTCCCCGGCGTTCGCTGCGCGAAGTCCGGGGTACTTGATTTGTCAATTAGGTGGACTATTTTTTATAGACCCAGCGCTTTTTAGTCAAAATAACAGTTGCTTGTTTAGTTAAAGGTGTTTGCAGTGTATCAATACTTTTTTGGACGTCAGGAAATTGATCCAGCAACTTTTTCTCTCTGGCCCATGAGGCCACTTTGGTAATGGAATATTTAAAAGTGACATTGCTGACCATTTGCTGCGATGTTTTTTCCGGCTTGCTAAATTTTTCGATTGATGCAGCATGGGCTTTTGCAAAGCAAAATTTTAATAATGCTTTTTTCCCTTTTTTACCAACCTTTCGCGAAAATTTATAACCGGAGCCGGTTAGTTCATAACTAAACGCGTTGACATACTTGATCGCTATTTCTTTGCCATCATCGGCCTTCTTTTTTGATTTGACCCGGCTGATCAGTTTTGCGGCGTGCAAAGCATCAAGTTTGGCAATCAGTTTTTCGCCGGATTTATTTCCTGACAAGACAGTGCGAGGAAAAATAAAATCAGGATCCGCAAAGCAAATTTCATCTTTGTGCAACTCAGTATTAATAGCGCGCGAGAAGTTTTCAATATTAGGGGTTAACTCACTGGAGCAGGCGGTCAACAGCAATATCGTAAAAAAAAGCGAAATAACCGAGATAATTTTGTAACAATAGTTTTTATTCATGCGTAACCGTTATAAAGTAGCCCGGACTTCGCGCAGCGAACGCCGGGAAAAAATAATTATCCTAAATTCAACTAAACCTTTTGTCAAAAGTAATGTTCTGGCGCATCTCACTTTGCTGTTGTGGCTCAGCTTTGTTTCCCGGCGTTCGCTGCGCGAAGTCCGGGCTACCTGATCAAAACCAAAAAAAAAAATATAAAGAAGATTTTTAGTATAACATTTTTACCCGAATAGCACGGGATTTTTTCCGAAGATGGTGTAAAGTACCTAAATGATATTACTTGAACCTCAGGGTCGAGAAGCCGATGCCTGGAAACGCTGGGCGCGCTATGCATTGTCGTTACAATCGCAACATAAATTTATCAGTATTACGCTTTGTTTTTTTGTTGTTGGCTTGTCTACACTGATTTTCTGGTCAGGATACTGGCTGCTCAATCTGCTGTTAATGCTATTCCTGGCGCCGGTTATGCTGAGTATATTTACTGTCATCGCGTTTTGGTTCGACCGGTCCTCCATCCCCGATTGGTCTCCGCAAAGATTACCACGATTGCTCGGACGTGTGCTATTGCTTGGGTTGATGGGCTGGTTGGTGCTGGCCACCTTGATTATATTACTGCTATCAATAGGCTACTTTATATACTTAGTCATGCCGCCCGAAATGGTTGCGACTAACCCACTTGCGGTACCATCAAGCGATGGGATGGTACCCGGCCAGAGCAAATTCTATCTGTTTTTCTCCGTGCTGGTATTGACACTGTTACCATTAGCGGCTTTTTTTGCCCAGGGTTTGATTCCGTTTGTCAGTATCTGGTTTGTTTTACCCGTGATCTTATATGTTAATATTAGTATTTTTGAAGCCTATCGCCTGTCTTATCGTGCCGAGCGAAAAAACTGGCCGGCCGTCAATATGTCGATACTGTTATGCTTGTCTTTGCTAGGCTTGGTTTTAGTGAGTGGCGGTATATTGGTGCTGCTGATACTGCCGTTTATGGGCGCCTTTCTATACGCCAGTTTTCGTGATGTGTTTTTGCAACAACTGGAACTGACACCGAAAAAGACAAAATCAATTGCAAAGGTAGTAGACTCGACGGTCTGATCGCCGATAAAACCTATATTATCTTACGGGCAAAAAAATATTTAAAATATTGATCCACATTTTCTGTGAACAAGCCTGTGGATAAGTGGTCATACACTATTTAAAATTAATCAATTAGCGTTATTCACAATAATTGGTCACTTTTTTTAACGGATTATTTACCTTAATATGGCGCTGGAATTTTGTAATATTTGGTCTAGACTTCATAGATTTTGCTTTTTATGGTGTAATTTTGATTGTAAATAAATTGCACAGAAGGTTATTGAAATTGATTCGTAAGCTATAATTTGTAAACTGATCCCGATAAAGGGTGGTACAGTTGATAAAGCGGGAAAAGTGAAACGGTCTGGCATAGGGCTTGGTTTGCTAGATTACAGTTAACGATATTTGCTTAATCCTCAGCAGGAGTCATTGACTGGATAATACGTTAGAGGATCAAAAACGGCCGTAAAAACAAAGAAATAAGTCTTTGTTCTGGTTATAGGGTCGTGCTAGGATGATTAAAGGCGTTTATTTATCGATAGTGCGTTGCTAACATATTGAAGAATATGAACTATATTATTTATTGGGCATAAAGTTGAAATATATGATCAAACTACCAAAGTTTACTAAAAAAGCCTTGTTGACAGTATTTTTTTTGATAACTGTCAGTTTGTTATCTACCGGTGCAGTGGCAAAACTCCAGGATTTAAATGTCAAAATCAGCCCGTTGAAGCCAAACCCTAAACACCAGAAATCAACCTGTGTTATCAATAATTTGATTCAGCGTTTGCATTATCGTAAACGGGAGCTGGACAATGAATTATCGGCGGCGATTTTAGACCGATACCTTGAGAGTATGGACCCGAACCGTAGCATATTTCATGCTAAGGATATTGCCGAATTCCAGCGTTATCGAGACAAGCTCGATGATGCCTTGCTGAATTACGATATGGGCCCTGCTTTTACTATATATAATCGTTTTCGTATTCGGGTATCGCAGCGAGTCAAATTCGCTCTGACCCAGCTTAAAGGTAAATTTAATTTTAATTTAGACGAAAAATACCGCTTTGATCGTTCCAAGGAACCCTGGGTTGCCGATGAGACAGCACTGGATAAATTGTGGTATAAACGGATTAAAAATGATTACCTGAATCTCAAGCTTGCCGGAAAAAAGGAAAAGGGAATTGTCAGTACCCTTACCAAACGTTATGAACGACTCGGTAGGCGTAATATTCAATCGAAAGCTGAAGATGTCTATCAGCTGTTTATGAATGCGTACACGCTATCGATAGAACCACATACAAGCTATTTTTCACCTCGGACCTCAGAAGATTTTAAAATCCATATGAGTCTGTCGCTCGAAGGTATTGGTGCTGCGCTTGGGATTGAGAACGATCATACCATTATTCGCAGAATTATTCCTGGGGGGCCAGCCGAGGCAAGCGGTAAACTACACAAAAAAGATTTGATTGTTGGTGTCGCTCAAGGCAAAAAGAAGTTTGTCGATGTGGTCGGTTGGCGCCTGGATGACGTGGTGCGCCTAATCCGGGGTCCCAAAGGCACCATAGTCCGGTTGCAAGTGCTAAAAAAGGGTAGTCTCGAGGGGCCCATGAGAGAGATTATACTGGTTCGCAATAAAATCAAGTTGCAGGATCAGGCGGCGAAAAAATCCATTATTACCATTGGCAAGGGTCGAAACAAAAAGCGAATTGGTGTTATCAAGTTATCTACTTTTTATTTGGATTTCGACGCCCGGGCACGGGGCGACAAAAATTATCAAAGCACGACCCGAGATGTTAAAAAGATCTTGAAGGAGTTAAAAGCGGCAAAAATTGATGGTGTATTAATGGACTTGCGCAGTAATGGTGGTGGTTCGCTTAGTGAGGCGACTGAATTAACCGGTTTATTTATCAAATCAGGGCCGGTGGTACAAATTCGAAATTCGATCGGGATGGTTGAGGTCAACCGGGATCCAGATCCAGGTATTGCTTACGAGGGTCCGTTGGCGGTACTGGTAGACCGAGGTAGTGCGTCAGCGTCAGAAATTTTTGCCGGGGCAATACAAGATTACCGCCGTGGCCTTATTATTGGTGAGCCTACCTTTGGTAAAGGTACCGTACAGTCATTGATAGATCTGAAGAATTATCCACATTATTTCCGCCTGGTACGCAATATTCGCCAGTGCAATACCTATTCAAAATCGGCGATAAAACTGGGTCAGCTAAAACTGACGGTTGCCCAATTTTTTCGTGTTAATGGTGAAAGTACGCAGCACCGTGGGGTGGTACCCGATATTAAGATGCCGTCACTTTTTAGTGAAGAAGAGCGTGGAGAGAGTGGTCTTAAAAACGCATTGCCTTGGGCAAGGATTTCGCCAACAAAATATTTACAGAATTACTTGTCTAATGGTGCCATGACCGATACCCGCAAACGTCATAAGGGGCGACTAAAATCCAGCGAGGGGTTTAAACAGTATAAACGTCTGGCCAAGAATTTTTTAAAATTAAAAAACCAGAAATGGATCTCCCTGCTTGAGAACAAACGTAAAAAACTTCGCAAGCAACGAGAAAAGGAAAGATTGGACACCGAAAACCAGCTGCGACTGGCACTGGGCATGAAAGCCGTCAAAAAGGGTGACGAAGATAAGGACAAGGATGACGAGAAGAAAGATGAAAATGACCCAACATTAAAACTTATTCTCAATGAGGCGGCGCATGTATTGGCGGATTTTATTGATTTTTCCAGCTCGCGGGCAGTTGTAACCAATACTGGAGATAATAATAAGTAAATAAAGTTAAGCTGATATACATGTTAAAACATATATATATCATGTGTTTATATAAAATTTAAGCGGATTTTTTCAAATTCCCCGTTAAATACAGGTCGCTATAACTATTATTTTGTGTCGATAAAATGTTATGATTACGCCCTGATTTTTTTGATGTTAAATAATTTTAAATTAATTTTAATTTGACTCGGGGCACGAAATGGCTGATCGACGATTGCAAGTATTTCATACCGTTGCAAGATTGCTTAGTTTTACTAAAGCAGCGGAAACCCTACATATGACTCAACCTGCGGTAACCTTTCAGGTGCGTCAACTAGAAGAACACTTCAATACTCGACTTTTTGATCGTACCCATAATCGAATTAGTCTTACCGAAGCCGGTAA
>QILK01000090.1 GCA_003233345.1 Gammaproteobacteria bacterium
TGTTAAAACCGATTCGCAAGCAGCGTTTGGAAAAATCTTTAAAGAAGGCGTCAAAGCTTAATCAGGCGCAGATCAGTAGCATCAGGCAAATTGCGGCTGACAAGAACGTTCGTTCGCATATTTGCGTACGTGAAAGAGGAGATCTTATTCTGGTTCCTGTTACTGAGATAATTTATTTCCGTGCTGATAGCAAGTATGTTGTAATACGCGGTCTGGAAGGGGAAATGCTTATTGAGGAGTCACTTAAAGCATTGGAAGCTGAATTTAAAGACTTGTTTGTGCGCGTACACCGGTCGACACTAATTGCCCCAGACTGCTTGAGTGGTCTGGAAAAAAATAAGGATGGAAAGCAGTACCTGGTTTTAAAAAATATTGATGACAGAATCGAGGTAAGCCGTCGTCATTTACCTGACGTGCGGAAGCTACTGAAAAACCCGATTTAAAACCCAGAGTTTAAAATTAATGCAAATAGTCTTTGATTTCGGCGCTAAGTTTTTTTGCCCTGGCGCGTAATATGCGAATAGATTTGTCGATGGCGTTATCAACATCTAACGCATAATAGTCAACAACATTGATTCCGATCAATCGTTTGCTTATCTCTTTTCCATTATTATCGAGAAACAAAACGGTTGGGGTCACAAAAATATTATAACGGCTGGTCAGTTTATCAATAGTAACCGATCGACCATTAAAGTCCTGTACACTGTTGGGTATATCAATGAGAATTTTTCGAATGATTACCTTTTGATCATAATCACCACTGATCAACATTGGTTTTAGAATTTCATTTTCCAGAATCATGCAATACACGCAATCTTCTGATGCAAAAACAACCAGTATAGGAATTGAATTTTTAGATGAATGTTTTCCAATAGAATTAAGGTTATCAGCTAATCGTACTTTAACGTTGGCTTTTTTTGCAGCAGCTAAAGCGGCAAGTGACCATAAAAATATTATGGTTAGTACAGTGAAGTTAGTCTGAAACTTTTTAAAAACAGTCATATACAATAACCCTTAAAGAGGTAGTCACTCAGTTTTTGAACGTTTATATTCAAGAAAGTTGCATGTACTGAATTAGTATTAGTATCTATTCTACGTAACTAACTGATGGATTAAAACCCCAGGTAATCTAATGAAAGCGTCGATAGCGATGTTTGCAACGAATAAAGACAAACCAGAAATATTTGCCCGGAAATCTTCGCATAAGCGGGTTAAAATAACTTTAACTGTTAGTAACAAGGAAAAGTCTAAATGGCACAAAGTGACGTTGTACGTATCGCCACACGTAAAAGCCCATTGGCAATGTGGCAGGCTGAATTCGTCAAAGAGCAGCTGCAACGGCAATGGCCGGCGCTTGCCATAGAGCTGGTGGCGATGATAACGCAAGGTGATAAAATACTTGATTCGCCACTGGCAAAAATTGGTGGCAAAGGGCTATTTGTTAAAGAACTGGAGCTCGGGCTTATCAACGGTGACGCGGATATAGCCGTGCATTCAATGAAAGATGTACCAGCACAGCTCCCGGATGGTCTGTGTATTGATACCATTCTCAAGCGCGCAGATCCAAGAGATGCTTTTGTTTCCAATCAATATAAAAACCTTTCGGCATTACCGCAAGGTGCTCGGCTGGGGACATCGAGTTTAAGAAGGCAGTGCCAGGTTTTACGCTTACGACCGGATTTACAGGTCGTAGATTTGCGCGGCAATGTTGGTACCCGACTGGCTAAACTGGACCAAGGTAACTTTGATGCGATTGTGCTTGCCAGTGCCGGTTTGATTCGCCTTGATCTTGCTGAGCGTATTGCCGACTTTATCGAGCCGGAAGTGATATTACCCGCGATCGGGCAAGGGGCAATTGGTATTCAGAGACGTTCAGACGATGCGCGAATAGCAGAATTGGTTAAAGCACTGGACGATGAAATAAGCAACCAGTGTGTTAGTGCAGAGCGTGCGTTCAATACAAAGTTACATGGCGGTTGTCAGGCGCCGATTGGAGGATATGCGATTTCTACAGAAAATAAAATCTGGTTGCGTGGTTTAGTGGGTGAACCGGATGGCTCTAGAATTATCGTCGATGAGCAAACAGATAGTACACAAAATGCTCAACTAATAGGTGAAACACTGGCCAGTCGGCTACTAACGGCGGGTGCTGAGAAAATTTTAAACCGATTGCGTGGCTGATCGGGAATGAAAAAAGGGCAAAAATTATTTCCGGATTTAGGTGTATTGCTTACTCGCTCTGAGTCTCGGAGTAAAAGTCTGCAGAGAGAAATAAAGGAATTAGGTGCTAAGGTACTGACACTGCCAGTCATTGAGATAGAAAGCTATCGTGACCCAGAGCAGGAAAAAAAAATGTTAACGGCATTATCATCGATGGATTTAGTTATATTTGTCAGTGCCAACGCGGTAACGTTTGCGAATGAGCGATTGGTAGCAAGTTTGTTGAAATGGCCATCGGGTCCGGTCGTAGCAGCGATAGGACCTGCTACCCATCGAGCGCTAAAAAAAGCCGGGATTACTACTTCAATAGTACCGACTGGCGAGTACAATACAGAATCGTTATTGCAGCAGTCGCAATTGCAGAATTTGAGTGGCCAATCAGTGATGATTATTCGCGGTTGCGGAGGTCGTGAAACACTGGCAGATATTTTGAAAACCCGTGGTGCGGTTGTTGAGTATTTTGAAGTCTACAAACGCACTCTGCCGATCACCGTTGATCAGACTATCTTTGCTGGCTGGCATGAGCAAGTCGATATCGTCATTGTTACCAGTGTTAACGCAATGGAAAATCTGTTACTAATTGCTGGCAGGCAATTTGTTGATCTGGTGGTGAATACACCGCTTTTGGTTATTAGCCAGCGAATGCACGATGCCGCCCTTCAATTAAAATTTGTGGCCGACATTATCCGGGCAGAAAAGGCTAGTGACGACGCAATTTTGACAGCATTGCTAGAATGGCAACAGAACATAAGGTTAGGGCAGAGAAAATAAGAATTAAGATAGATATAGGATAGATATAGGATTTTTAAGATGGATATTAAGACAAGTGCGAATTTAAACAATTATTTTAAGAAATTATCGATTAGAGTATACTATTGAAATGAGTAATAAATCTGACAAGCCTGATAAATCCAAAGATGCGAGTGGTAAAACGCAACAATCTAAAAATCCGCAACCGATGGTCAAGGTAACTGCGCCGAAAGCAAAAGCGGGTGGACCGGCTTCCAAGCTGTCAATATCGGTTAATCATGCACTATTAATGGTAGTGCTGGTTCTGGTCGGTTTTTGCATATACTTATGGACGCAGATCCAGCAGGTCAGAGTTGATCAGGCCAATGTGCTTGTCAAAGCAAAAGACGAGGTCAGTCAACTGGAAAGAATTTTTCAACAGTATAAATCTGATAGCCTGAGCGCCAAGAATGATACTCGCGGCCAACTGGCAAAAATGGCGCAATCGATCGCTGAACTTCGCAGGATCACTGGACGGGAAAAGCAAGGGTGGAAACTGGCAGAGGCCGGATTTTTATTGGCAGCGGCCAACCACAGTATTAAGTTTAACCAGGATCAGAAGACGGCATTATATGCCATGCGTGAAGCCGATCAAAGACTAAAGGAAATGAATGATCCAAGCCTGGTCGAGGCTAGAAAAAAACTGGCGATAGAAATAACCCAGCTACAGGCAGTCCGGCTACCGGATATAAGCGGCATGGCCTTAAAGCTTGATTCTCTATCGCGGCAGGCAAAAGACTATCCAATAAAAGGCGCGCTGCCTGAGCCCCGGAAAACGGCTACTGAAAACGGAAACGGAGCAGAAAAAGCAGGGGAGAGTCACGCTGGAAAAACACAGTCGAGCGCGACGGCAGCAACGGGGGAAACCAAAAAAGCAAAGAAAAAAACCTTCTCAGAGGCTTTAGATGCCGTTTGGGATAAGGTAAAAGCCCTGGTAGTTGTTCACCACTACTCGGAATCAGTGTCAACGTTGTTATCGTCAGAGCAAAAACTGGCGATACAGCAGGTATTGGAATTAAAGTTATTGCGTGCCCGACTTTCTTTGTTAAAAGCGGACCCAGTACATTTTAAAAACTCACTAAAATCGACGATTGACTGGATAAACAAGCATTTTGATATTGACGATAGTAAAGTAAAAAGTGCCTTGCGGGACCTGGCTAATCTTGGCAAGCAAGATATTGTTGTTGATTGGCCGGATATTAGTGTTTCATTGAGACAAATAAGGTCCCAAGAACAAAATAAAGATAAATTGGGTGCCTCGTCATTATGAAGTTACTACTTAAAATTGTCGTTATTAGTCTTATATCGGTTGCCTTGGCGCTGGTGGTATTAAATGATAACGGCTTGGTGCATATCCGTTATGGTACCAGAGGGATCACCATGGCGCTGTCGCTGTTTTTGATACTATTACTGGTGTTGTTCTATTTGTTAACGCAGTTGATTAATATTATTACTGGTTTCTGGAATTTATCCGCTAATGTGCAAAAGTGGAACAAACAGCGCCGAGAAGTTGCTGCAGCGACGGGCTATAAAAATGCTATGTTGGCTATGTCGGAAGGGAAGTGGAAAACGGCAGAGCGTGAGTTAATACGTCATGCAAAATACTCTGACTCGCCCCTGACCAGCTATCTTAATGCAGCACGTGCTGCCCAACATCTGGGCGCGGTGGACCGAAGGGATATGTATTTACAATTGGCACACGATTGTGATGCCAAAGCAGATGTGCCCATTGGTGTCACCCAGGCTGAATTACATATATCCCAACAGCAGCTCGAGCAGGCACTGGCGGTATTGACAAATTTACGACCATTGGACCCGCGTAATACCCATATACTGAAATTACTGGCAAAACTACATAAAGAACTGGACGAATGGGAAAAACTAAGAAAATTATTACCGGTTTTGCGTAAGCGCCAAGTGCTAGCAAACACAGAGCTAAATGCATTGGAGAAACAGGTCTTTGAAAAATTGCTGAATAAAACCGGACAGGCTGGGGATGCACATAAATTAACGGAAGTCTGGGAAGAGGTCCCAAAAAATTTACGTGATGACCCAGTATTGATTTGCCTATATGCCGGTGAGTTGATTAAACACAAAAAATCAGATACAGCAGAACGGCTACTTAGAAATTTTCTAAAAAAACAATGGGATGAAAAAGTCGTTTATTTATATAGCCAGGTAGACGTCGATGGCGTTAATAAGCAATTAGCTACCGTAGAGGCACTCGCCGAGCAACACGGTAAGAACCCGTTATTGTTACTGACGCTGGGGAAGTTGTGTTTGCGCAGTAAGCTCTGGGGTAAAGCCAGGATCTACCTCGAATCGAGCATTGGCGCAGGCGCGACAACAGAGGCTTACAGAGAGTTGGGTGGGCTGTTGGAAAAAATTGGTGACCGAGATGATGCGATCGAATGTTACCGGAAGGGTTTGGCACTATCCGACAAGCAACAACGACGACATGCGTGATTCCAAGTAGCCCGGACTTCGCGCAGCGAACGCCGGGAGAACGAACATCCTATTTTTTCCCTGTTTTAATCAGCGACCGACTACCTTGCGCATACGCCTGTTTTAATTGAATTTCGAATCCTATTTCTTTTTCCCGGCGTTCGCTGCGCGAAGTCCGGGCTACTCGTGTGCAAGTATTAGAGGTTAATTGGCATTTGGGTGGGCGTTATATTCAAACGCATCAGAAAACATTCTGCTCTCTGATAAGCCGTGATCGATAAAAACGATTTTTGCTGCGTCGATCATTACGGGGGGGCCACTTATATAGACATCGACTTCTGACATGTCGGGGAAGTGCTCCAATACGGTTTTGTGGACATACCCGATATTGCCCTCCCAATTATCGCTTGCCAGCGGTTCTGACAAGACGGGGAAAAACTTAAAGTTAGAATACTGTTTTTCCCACAACAGGGGCAGATCATTCAGGTATAAATCTTGTTTTGCGCGGACACCCCAGAATAAATGTATAGGGTTTTGCATTTTTTTATAAAATGCGTACTCAAGCATTGCTTTAAGGGGCGCAAAACCGGTGCCGCCACCGATAAAAATAAGGGGTCTTTGTGAATCCTCGCGTAAAAAAAATGTACCTAATGGTATTTCAATCCGCAACAGGTCATTTATTTTCAGTTTGTTTTTAATAAAGTCCGTATATTCACCATCAGGTACATGGCGGATATGGAGTTCAATAAATTCATTGTCGTGGGGTGCGCTTGCTATAGAGAAACTGCGGCGACTGGCATCCGGCAGTAGAATATCGAGATATTGGCCCGCATGAAAACGGATATTAATTGCGTCGGGTAGTTTAAGCTGCAAATGGATGACATCGTCAGCGAGCATTTTTTTACCAACGACTTTGCAGGGGCTTACTTCGGGCATTGGCAATTCTTTGCTAAAAACCTCTGTTGATTCAATTTCAATATCAGTTTGCGGAATAGCCGAGCAATAAAGTATTTCATCGCCAGCGATTTTTTCCAGTCCCTTCATATCAGGATCTTCGTAGTCTATCGTTCCAGAAAGCAATTTGCCCTTGCAAATGGCACAATTACCTCGCTGACAGCCATAAGCAAAGCTAAATCCCTGTCTAATCGCTGATTCGAGTATGGTTTCTTCTTGCTCACAACTAAACGTTTGTCCGCTTGGTGATAATGTAATAATGGTTTGCATCGAGCCTAATATATAATTAAAAAGGTCAGGTATTTTCCCCTAATTTACCCGAAATTTAAAGCACATTTATTCAGGGGGGATTATTGAGCTTACTTTGGTTGGCTACGTTTACTTTTAAGCCAATTAATCACCGATTCCCATTGCTCCAGATCCTCATATACCGTAGATGGTGGCATTTCATGCACACCTATACCTTTCTCTGCACTACGAACATAGGCCTGTGAGTCTCTTAGCTTACCGATAAATGAAAAATTAAGGCGTTCGAGAAATTTTTCTAACTGGTGGTATATGAGAGTATGTTCTTTGACTCGGTTGGCAACCACGCCTACTTTGATCTGATCTTGGGAAACCCTGCCGATTAGCAGGATATCTTGAATAAATCTTGCTGCCGCGCGAATATCCATTGGCGAAGGCAATACCGGCATGATAATCGTCTGTGCGCGGCGAATAATCTTGCCCATATCTCTATTTTGCACACCAGCAGGGGCGTCCATAATGACATAATCAGTATTTTTAGGCGCTCGCTTTGATGTTTTCCACGAAAGTATGCCATTTATTTCTGGAAACTGAGATGGCCTTACTTTTAGCCAGTCAGATGATGAGCCCTGCTGATCATAGTCTTCGATAAAAACCTTTGCCTGTTCTTCGGAGGCAAAATAACTGGCGATATTGGTACACAGAGTACTTTTACCGCTTCCACCTTTGGCATTCATTACCAGTATGGTCCTCATAATCGACTCCAGCCAAATGATTCCGTTGCATTTGTGTTTGTGACCAACAATTTATACGATAATATGTAACTCATTTACTAATACATTCCTATTAACATGATTCACTCTAGTCCCAATTTACTCCAGAGCGCATTGACTCTGTCGACTACCTGTTTGCTGCGAATAATGGGCCGGCCCCATTCACGGGTAATTTCCGCACCGATTTTATGCGTTGCATCCAGACCCATTTTTGAACCCAGGCCAGAAACCGGGGAGGCAAAGTCAAGGTAGTCGATCGGTGTATTTTCGATAATGGTCGTATCTCTGGCCGGGTCCATCCGAGTGCTGATTGCCCAGATGACGTCTGTCCATTGGCGTATATTAATATCATCATCAGTAACTATGACAAACTTAGTATACATAAACTGTCTTAGAAACGACCAAACACCAAGCATGATGCGTTTTGCATGTCCTGGGTACTGTTTTTTTATACTGACAATGGCCACCCGATAGGAGCAACCTTCTGGTGGTAAGTAAAAATCGGTAATCTCTGGGAACTGTTTTTGCAAAATAGGTATAAATACTTCGTTTAGCGCGACACCCAGAATCGATGGTTCATCGGGAGGTCGACCCGTATAGGTGCTGTGATATATCGGGTCGTTACGGTGCGTTATCCGCTCGATAGTAAAGACGGGGAAGGTTTCTGTTTCATTGTAATAGCCAGTGTGGTCACCAAAGGGCCCTTCGAGCGCGGTTTCACCTGGATGAATATGTCCTTCAAAAACAAATTCGGCGGTGGCAGGCACTTGCAAATCGCTTTGGGTACACTTAACCAGTTCTGTTTTATCGTCGCGTAATAGCCCGGCAAAGCTATACTCAGAAAGTTTGTCAGGGACGGGCGTTACGGCACCAAGAATAGTAGCGGGATCTGCCCCGATAACCACAGCGACTGGAAAAGGTTTGTCAGGATAACACTCTGTCCACTCTTTATAATCCAGTGCGCCGCCGCGGTGGGCTAACCAGCGCATGATGGTTTTATTTTTGCCGATGACCTGCTGCCGATAGATACCAAGATTTTGCCGGGGTTTTGTCGGTCCTTTGGTGACAACCAGTGCCCAGGTGATCAGTGGGCCGATATCATCAGGCCAACAGGTTTGCACCGGAAATTGCGATAAATCCACTTCAGGCAATTCGATTATGTTTTCCTGACACAGCGCCGATTTAACAATTTTTGGCGACATGTTTAGTATTTTTTTATAGATGGGTAGCTGTTTCCAGGCATCCTTTAAGCCTTTGGGAGGATCTGGTTCACGAAAAAAAGCCAGTAACTCGCCAACTTCGCGTAGCGATTTGCCCGATTCGGCTCCCATGGCCAGAGCCACGCGCTGCACAGTACCAAATAAATTACCGAGTAAAGGGTATGAGGCGTTTAGAGGGTTTTCAAACAGTAATGCCGGACCACCTGCTTGCAACACACGGTCGCATATTTCGGTAATTTCCTGATTCGGATCAATAGTTTCTGAAATCCGCACCAAGTCTTTACGCTGTTCCAGCTGGTTAAGAAAATCCCTAAGATCTTTGTATTTCATGAAGGTTCGACTAAGGCCCAACAATATGTGTTAGAGAAAGGCATCTAACTCTATAACACATTGTAATGGAAATAACTGATAGCGCCAAACAATCAAACAGGTTTTAATTATGTGCGTATTATTCGGCCTATATTAATGGGCATATCAGTAATTACAGTACGCAGGTTATTGAATTGTTTTTAATAGTTTTGAGTTAAACATATCTGCAGGTGAAATAACGGGCGTGTGCAAAGGCAGTTTACTTCCGTAGGGCTCAAACTTAAAATAAATGAAATAATTATAGGCATAAGCCACACTGTTTTAACAAGGCATCAACCGTTGGTTTGCGTCCGCGAAATTCGACAAACAAGTCCATCGCTTCTTTTGACCCGCCTTGCTCAAGAATCGATTTAAGAAATTTTTGTCCTGTACTGGCATCAAAAATCCCGTTTTCTTCGAACAATGAGTAAGCATCCGCAGATAATACTTCCGCCCATTTATAGCTATAGTATCCAGCGGCATACCCACCGGCAAAGATATGGGCAAAACTGTGGGTAAAGCGATTATATTCCGGTGTATTAATCACCGCAACTTGGTTTCTTACTTCTTCTAGAATAGTCATAAATTGTAAACCGGACTCAGGTTGGTATTCGCGATGCAGTCGAAAATCAAATAAACCGAACTCCAGTTGCCGAACCATCATCATTGCACTTTCAAAGTTCTTGGCGGCGCGCAATCGGCTAAGCATTTCATCAGGAATGGGTTTATTACTTTGATAGTGGGCGGATATCAAATCCAGTGCCTGCCTTTCCCAACACCAGTTTTCCATAAACTGACTAGGCAATTCGACCGCGTCCCAGGAAACGCCGTTAATACCGGAAATACTCGGATAGTCAATTTGCGTCAGCATGTGATGCAAGCCGTGGCCGAACTCGTGAAAAAGAGTGATCACTTCTGAGTGCGTCAGTAGCGCCGGGTCGTTACCTACGCCAGGTGAAAAATTACAATTTAAATAGGCGACGGGGTGTTGTGTGATCCCGTTTATCGACATTCGTGACCGGCAGGTATCCATCCAGGCGCCGCCACGCTTGTTTTGGCGGGCAAAAAGGTCGAGGTAAAATTGACCGCGCAAGCGCTCGTCCTGGTCATAAATTTCAAAAAAACGTACTGAATCGTGCCAACTGTCTATGGACGATTTTTCTTTAATGTGGAGACCATAGAGTTTTTCAACAATCGCAAAGAGGCCGCTTAGTACTTGGCTATCAGGAAAGAATGGTTTTAACTCTTCCTGGGTAATATTATACTTTTGCTGTCTTAGTTTTTCGGAATAGTAAAGAACATCCCAGGCTTCGAATCGGTCGAGATTATCCTGCTCAATAGCAAATGCTGATAATTCAGCAAGCTCTGCTTTTGCAACAGTATAAGATTTGTCAGCCAAGTCATTGAGGAAATTTAAGACTTGCTCTGAGGACTGCGCCATTTTAGTGGCTAATGAATACTCGGCATAGTTGTCAAAACCAAGCAGCTTGGCACACTCATATCGTCGCTGCAAAATTTCTTCGATAATTTTGCTGTTGTCCCAACGCCCTGCATCGGGCCCTTGGTCTGATGCCCGGGTGACAAAGGCGGTATAGACTTCTTGTCGTAAGCTGCGATTATCTGCATAGGTCATCACGCCGAAATAACTGGGAAATTCTAGCGTCAATAGCCAGCCAGTATTATCGTTACGCTGTTCAGCCGTTTGCTTGGCGAGGGCTATTTCAGTGTCGGGTAGCCCGGACAAAAGTTTGATGTCATCGATTTTCTTAGTCCATGCGTTAGTGGCGTCAAGGATGTTGTCCTGAAATTTTGATTGCAGTTCTGCGAGTTTTTGCATGTTTTTCTTAAACTGCTTTTGCTTGCTGTCGATCAGGTTTACGCCTGATAATTTAAAATCTCTCAGTGCGTTAGTAATGACTTTTTGTTGTGCACCCGAGAGTGATAAAAAATCGTCGTTATTTGCCAGTGATTCCAGGGCTGCGTACAATTTTTTGTTTTGTCCGATTTCGGTACTGTATTCACTCAGTAGCGGCAAACAGGTATTGTAGGCGTCTCTTAGCGGCGGATTATTCATAACGGCATTGAGGTGCGAAACAGGTGACCAGGCAGATCGCAGTTTATCTTCCATGATCTCTAAGGGTGAAACCAGTGATTGCCAGCTGTGGGGTTTGCTTTGCGCAAGTATTTGATTGAGTTGTTCTCTGTTTTCAGCAAGAATAGCTTGAATCGCAGGTACGACATGTTCGGCCTGTATTTTTGAAAATAGCGGAAGGCTGTGTTTCTCTAGAATTGGATTAGTCATTAAGGTCCTTTATTGAATACTGAAAATTTAAATATGTCTGAGCATCATTATGCCACGCTGACGCCGGATGCAATATTGAGCGCTGTCGACAGTACAGGAAAACAGACTAATGGCAGGCTGTTAGCGCTTAATAGCTATGAAAACAGAGTCTATCAAGTGGGTATCGATGACAGTTCGTATATTATAGCGAAATTCTATCGTCCTGAAAGGTGGTCAGACGACGCGATTATCGAAGAACATAATTTCACCATCGAATTGGCCGATCATGAGCTGCCGGTTGTTGCGCCAATTATCAATAGTGATGGTAATACATTATTGGAGTACGAGAAATTTCGTTTTGCGCTTTACCCGCGAAAGGGGGGGCGTAGCCCGGACCTGAATATAAAGTCGCAACGGCAATGGATGGGCCGATTTGTCGGCCGCATACATTTGCTGGGTGCCAGTCGAAAATTTGAACATCGCCCTGATTTTACGGTTGCAGAATTTGGCGACAATCCTTATGAATTCCTAATGAATAGTGAATTTCTGCCATTAGAGCTAAAGCAAAGTTATGCCAGTATTGCCAGCGATGTTTTATCGCGCGTCAAGCAAAGCTTTGAAAACTATTCGCCTGAGTCGGTGACCCGATTGCACGGGGATTGCCATGCGGGCAATGTGTTGTGGACGGATCAGGGGCCGCATTTTGTCGATTTTGATGACGCTAGAAACGGCCCGGCAGTACAAGATCTGTGGATGATGCTGTCTGGCGATAAACAGGAAATGACCGTACAATTTACCGATATTATTGAAGGTTACCGGCAGTTTTTTGATTTTGATGAGTCACAATTGATGTTGGTCGAGGCACTTAGAGCATTGCGAATCATCTATCACGCTTATTGGTTAGCAAGGCGATGGGATGACCCGGCTTTTCCCATAAGTTTTCCGTGGTTTAATACGGTTCATTATTGGCAAGATCATATACTGGCGTTACGTGAACAGTTATCAGCACTACAAGAAAGTGACTATCATTATTAAAAAGTAAAATATATTTTTGACAAGCATCAAACAAATTTAGTCTATTTGCATTAATATATAAGAATATTAGTATAA